>CAYJJW010000009.1:26332-28346 GCA_964370555.1 uncultured Treponemataceae bacterium
GTTTCCGGCCTTGGTGATGAAATGATGGCATCTGTAAATGTTGCAAATCAGTATAACTTTTTATTCTTTGTTCTTTTAAATGTTGTTTCATCAGCCGGAGGAATTTATCTTGCTCAATATAAGGGCGCTCAAGATGAATGGGGTATGAAACAAGCATACCGATTTAAAATTCTTTTATCAATAACAATTGGTTTTCTTTATTGGGCGGTGTTATTTTTTAACCCAGCCCCACTTATTAATATCATGACTCATGGTAATTCTGCACAAATTGAACTTGTTTCTTACGGTGCAGATTATATGAAAATTATCTCATTTACAGCGCTTTTTATGCCATTTTCGTTTGCAATAGGAACATCGTACCGAGAAATAGGTAAACCAACCATACCCCTCATTATCTCTGTAGGTGCAACCCTTGTTAATACATTCTTAAACTGGGTTTTGATTTATGGAAATTTAGGTGCACCTAGATTAGAAGTAGAAGGAGCTGCAATTGCAACAGTTATTGCAAGGGCTTCTGAAGCCATAGCTTTTATTGTTTATGCAAAACTACGTAAAACGGATTTTTATGTCGGTTTTAGGAATATGCTTAAAGTTGATATTTCTATGTTTATTGAAATAGCTCAAAAATCAACTTTAGTTTTTTTTGCTGAAATTACATGGGTTAGCTCTGAAATGTTCATGACAGCATTGTATAATAGCAGAGGCGGAGCTGAAAATGTTGCAGGTATGGCTGCCGGTTTTGCTATAGCAAACATTTTTTATTTGGTTTTTGCAGGAATCCATACTGCCACAGCAGTTTTAGTAGGTAATAGGTTGGGAGCAGGTCATTTACAAGAAGCTCAAGCAAGAGCTAAGTGGATTATGAGTGGCTCTTTTATTGCGGGAATAGTATTAGGCTTATGCATGATGTTTTCAACGTTAGCTATTCCATTGATTTATGCTAATTTGACTGACGATGCTCATGCTATAACAAAACACCTGCTATATGTTGTTGGATTTTATATGCCAATATGGGCATTACTTAACTCACAATTCGCTGTTTCGAGATCTGGTGGAGATGCAGTATTTGGTGTTGTAGTTGATGTACCTGTGAGTATCTTGCTTTTTGCCTCGCTAGCTCTTGTACTTACTTATTATACCACTGTGACTGCACCTTATATTTTTGGTTTAGCAAAGCTTACAGATTTTTGTAAACTTGCTCTCGCATTTTATATACTTTCAAAAAAAAGATGGGTTAGAAAACTTACCAAAGACAGTCATGAATAGCCGCAAATTTGTTATTCATAATAAAATACCTTGACAATATAAATATATAATTTTATAATAAATAACAATATTAATGTGTGGGCGAAAGTAATGGATAACTTAGGGCGTAATGCTTGTATTTTTATTAAGAATCTCATGGAAAAGTACTTAGTTGAGCATGATTATGGAACAATGAAAAGCGTTCTACATAAAGATATTTCGTGCATAGGCTCAGGGGTAGATGAACTATGGAATGGCTTTGAAGATGCTTGTACTAAATTGGAAATACTATCACGCTTTGATAACATAGACTTTACCATTGAAGATAATTGGTATGAAGCTGAAGAGTTAAATGAACACGATGTCATAGTTTATGGTGAAGTACAGTTAAAAAAAATATTACCGAATTCACAAACTCTCAATTCACGTTTTAGAATATCTGCTGTATGTCATTATAATCAAGACAATTTCATTATTAGGCATATGCATTTTTCACTTCCAATAACATCTTCAACTGCGTCAAACGATAAAAAAATATCATCTATTCGAGAGCATCGTAGCCAACTTGCAGATAAGGTTCAAGAACTTCTAGACTTAACAAATGGAATACGCGGTGGTGTTGAAGTATGCCAAGTAGATAATGGATACACTATTCAATATTTAAGTAATGGTTTTACGGACCTCTTAAATTATACCGAAGACGAATTAAAAGAACTCATTGGTTCGCCTCACCGAACACTTATTTATGAAACTGATGCTGAATATGATA
>CAYJJW010000010.1:0-25023 GCA_964370555.1 uncultured Treponemataceae bacterium
CCTGATATATATACACGATAGAGAAAGAGAAGACTGTACAAATAACTATAAACAATGTTAAAATTTCAATAATTATTCTTTTCATAATGTGTACTTTTAAAAAGCTCCTCGTAATACTTGGTTAATAAAAAGTCTATATTTGTATTTCACTCTTTGATTTTGCACAAAGACCGTTACAATACCTTGATTATTTTGCTAATTTACTTATGGTATCCAAGATTCTTGCTGAAAAAGCGATTTTTCAGTGCCTTTAATAATAATTACGTAAGCGCAATATAACACATATAAAAAAAACATTCTACTACTAGAAAAAAATTTTATACTATTTAACTTTTGCATTTATTGAAATATGTTGAATTCTATGCTATACTAAAAGAAAATTATAAGGAAGTACTAATGGCAATTGCAAAACATATACACGACACTATGCATTCAAAAGGCGCAGGTGTAATTCGCGCAATGTTTGAAGCAGGAATAGAATTAAAAAAACAATTTGGAGAAGAAAATGTATATGATTTTTCTCTTGGAAACCCCGATTTAGAACCACCAAAAGAAGTTATAGATACAATCAAAGAACTTGCAAACGATACTTCAATAGGACAGCATTCATATATGCCTAATGCAGGTTACATAGAAGCTAGAAATGCAATGGCAAAAAAAGTATCTAAAGAACAAGGCCTTTCTAACGAAAAAGCATTAACAAGTGGGCATACACTATTAACAGTAGGTGCTGCAGGGGCATTAAATGCCGTTCTTAAAGCAATTTTAAATCCCGGTGATACAGTACTTGTTTCAGTACCCTTTTTTCCTGAATACACTCACTATACAAAAAACCATGGTGGAAAGCTCATTCCGGTTTTAGCAAATGATAATTTATCGATAAGTACTGAAAACTTTGAAAAGGCACTTAATGAACATGATGTTGCAGCCATTATAGTAAACTCTCCAAATAACCCATCGGGGAAAATATATACACAAGAAAATATTGAAAGTCTTATTTCAGTACTTATAAAACATGGTAAAAAAACAGGACGTTATCCATACATTATATGTGATGAGCCATATAGAGAGATTACATTCAATGGTAAAAAAGTACCAGCTATTTTCCCTCTGTATGAGAACACAATTGTTGTAAGCTCTTTTGCTAAAAATTTGAGCTTACCAGGAGAGCGTATTGGCTATATTGCAGTAAATCCATCTTGTAGCGACGCATCAGAATTAATTGCTGCTTGTACCTTTACAAACAGAACATTGGGATATGTTAATGCCCCGGCATTTTTTCAAAAGGTTGTTGCACGCTCGTGGGATGCAAAAGTTGACTACTCCCTCTACGAAAAAAGATGCTCAATGATTTCAAATGTGGTAAAAAATGCAGGCATTGAGTTTACCCCACCAGAGGGTGCATTTTATCTATTTTGCAAGGTTCCTAATCCCAAAAAAGATGAAAACAAAAAAAGTATCAATGACGACTTTGCTTTTTGCGACCACTTAAAACAATACAATATACTTGCAGCCCCCGGAACAGGGTTTGGCTGCAAGGGCTGGTTTAGGATCGCCTACTGTGTATCTGAAAAAACAATAGGAAATTCGAAAGAAGCCTTTACAAAAGCAATGAATAATTGGTAGCAATTATACTATTAAACTGCAACAAGCTCTTTGTGTGACTCTACATAAGGAGCTTTTTTAATAATCTTTAAGTATAATTGCTTTTCGCCCTTACGAGTTTTACAATCAACTATCACCTTATCACCACTTTGACATTCACCGGAAATTATTTTCATAGCTAATGCATCTTCTATTTCTCTTTGTAAAAGACGTCGCATTGGACGAGCACCAAAAGCTGGAATATAGCCGTGTTCAACTAAATATGTTTTAGCCTTTTGTTGCACTTTAAGTTCTATATGCTGTTCAAACAGTCTTTGAGAAAATTCTGCAACTTGAATATCTAAAATTGCCATAACATCTTTTTGATTTAATGGAGAAAAAACAATAATATCATCTATTCTGTTTAAGAGTTCAGGGCTCATGGCTTTTTTTAATTCATGTAATGCATCAGCCTTAATATTGCTATAATCCATCAAAACATTATTAGAAGAACTAAAGCCGAGTCTGTTTTCATTTGATATTTGCCTAATACCTGCATTACTTGTCATAATAATAACAGTATTTCTAAAATTAACAATATGACCTAAACTATCACGTAATTCACCTTCTTCAAGAACTTGTAGTAAAATATTAGAAACATCCGGATGGGCTTTTTCAATTTCATCGAGCAAAATAACTGAATATGGATTTTGCCGAATCTTTTCTGTTAGAATACCACCTTCTTCATAGCCAACATAGCCAGGAGGCGCTCCTACGAGCCTACTGGTATTATGTTTTTCCATATAGTCACTCATATCAATTCTTACGAGAGCTTCTTCTCTTCCGAACAAGAATTGCGCAAGTGTTTTTGCCAATAAAGTTTTTCCTACCCCGGTAGGTCCTAAAAATATAAATGATCCAAGAGGTCGTTTTATAGACGATACACCGGTACGAGAGCGCCTAACGGCAGAAGAAACAAGTTTTATTGCCTCATCCTGACTTACAACTTTTTTATGAAGCTCTTGTTCCATTGAAACAAGACGTGATGTTTCATTTTCATTTAATTGCTCCATAGGAATACCAGTTATAGTCGATACAACTGAGCATACATCGTTTACTGTCACAACATGTTTTCCACTTTCATTTTCCCACTTTCGTACTGTTATCATATATTCATCTTTTAAATTTTGTAGTTCATCACGTACAAGAGCTGCGGTTTCATAATTTTGAGTTTGAATAACCTGTTGTTTTTCAATTGTGAGTCGATTTATTCTTTCTTGTAATTCTTGTATGTAAGAAGGAAAATCATCTTCACATACTTTTTTCATAGCGCCGGCTTCATCCATTAAATCAATGGCCTTATCTGGTAAAAATCTCTCAGTCATATATCGTTTTGAAAATCGAACAATGGTATTAAGAACGCCATCAGCATACGATATTCCATGAAACTCTTCATATCGATCCTTGATACCTTCAAGTATTTTGCATGTTTCATCTTCTGAAGGCTCCTCAATGAGTACCGATTGAAAACGCCTTTCTAATGCAGCGTCTTTTTCAAAGTATTTGCGGTATTCTTTTATTGTTGTAGCACCGATACATTGGAGCTCCCCACGGGAAAGAGCAGGTTTTAACATATTTGATGCATCCATCGAACCTTCGGCTCCACCTGCACCAATAATAGTATGTAATTCGTCAATAAATAAAATTATATTTTTCTTCTCATGTATTTCTTTCATGATGCGCTTGAGTCGCTCTTCAAATTCACCACGATATTTTGTACCCGCAATTACTGACGCTAAATCTAGCATAATTATTTGTTTATCTAAAAGATTTGCTGGTACTGTTTCGTCAATAATTCTATGAGCAAGTGCCTCTGCAATGGCTGTTTTACCAACACCGGGCTCTCCAATAAGAATTGGATTATTTTTAGCTCGTCGTGACAAGATTTGTATAACACGTTGAACTTCCTTCTTTCTTCCAATTACAGGATCCAACTCGCCATTCTTTGCCTTTTCAGTTAAGTTTCGCCCATATTCATCCAAAAGAGAAACATTTTGACTTTGTTTATCACTCGTTTTTCCTAATGTAGCATTTGCGTTTACATTTATTCTTGGAACAATAATTGAAGAGGGCATTTGAATAGAAACAATCTCAATAGCCTGTCGAATATCGCCAATATCATAACCAAGTAGTTTAATATATTTACTTGTAGCACTTTGTTCTTCACGAACTGCAGCCAAAAGAAAATGTTCTGTGCCAACGTAGTCTCGTTTTAATATTTTTGATTCTTCTAAGGCAATATCTAAAAAAATTTGTAAGCGTCTGGACCGTAATATTTCAGCAAAACGAGGTGGATGACACGTATGGGGTAAACCTTGTTCCAATGCTTCTCTTAAACCTGATATGCTTATTTTTAAGTATTGTAATACACCAAAACCAATTGAGTCGGCATTTTTTATTATGGCCAACATGAGATGTTCGGGCAAGAGCTGTTCAGAGCAAACTTGACGAGCCTCATCGTGTGCCAAAACCATAACTACTTTTTTCGCCCTTGGTGAAAGACCTTTTATCATATCATCTCCTATGAAGCATACACATCGATGCCTCTGATGATGAAAACAGCCTATAAATTAATAACTTGTAGTGGGGTTCTCTCCTTTTTTGTAAAATATTTTGCTTGTAATAATAAAAAAAGAACTTCTGCTATTTTCTAAGTACCATCTATATAGTAAACACATGAACTCATAAATAGTTACGAAAAAATCTGAATATTCTCTGCTGATTCTTGCATAATTAATGACCTAAGCCTCTTTGTTTGCATGTTAATAGTATTAATATCTTTTTCAAATTTAAACCTTTCTGAACGATTTACAAAAGATATATGCCCTTCTCTTATGCGATATAATAAACTGGAAAGTTGAAAATCTTCTATTCCTGTAAGGATACCAGAATCTTTGCCCCATTTTAATGTAAACAATAAATCTAGGGCTTCCTTTTCAGATAAAAGTCTGCAATATTTAACGGTTGCTAAGGCTTTATATACACAGTCTCTTAAAACGGTAGGATATTTTTCTGCAATTTTTTCTCTTGTAAGTCGCTCTGAGTCTATAACATATGTAACCATAGATGAAAAAGCTTTTAGCTGCTCTTCTTCTGTTTTGTTTAACGGCAACGTAGTACTAATTTGATAACAGTGACCAACAGCTGAAGAAAGCATATCATTGTTTTGTAAAGAAAGACCAAACACCGGAACAACAGAAAAACCTTTTGCTTCAATACCTAAAAACAATGATGTTAAGGCATTTTCTTCATAGTTTAAGTACGCTAAAGCAGGTAAATGTGTAAACACAGAAATTTTTATTCCTGTTCCAACATTTTCTAATTTTGATGTAAGATATCCAAATTCAATTGAAGCTGCAATTTGAAGAATATCTTGCAATCCAATATCAACCTCATGCGCAAGATTATAAACATGTTGCGCATCAAAGCCTGAGCAAAATGTGGCTATTTGTATGTGGTCATCAGCATTCACATTGCAAGATAGTTTTCCATCATCCCTTACAATAATACCTGAAACAGGATTTTGTACATACTCATAAGATAGTACCCCGCGCTCTATTAAAATTTTTTTTCCAAGTTCATCAAGTTTTTTTACACAAAGAGATTGATATTGCTCTGGGTTTTCAAGTTGAGAAAAGGCATCAAACACAAGAGACTGAACACGCATGCCATCATCATGAGAAAAGCGTGAAGGAAACGGAAAATTAACTAAATTACGCGCCATGCGCACACGTGTTGAAACTATAACATCATTTTCAGGCCCCGGTATGTTGTACCAAGCATTTCCTAATTCACTTGTCAAAGATATCCCCTTCAGTATTTGTAGTTGATATTGCTGTTCGTTCTATAGTCTTTAAAAAATCACGATACATTGCGGCTTTTTCAAAGTCTTCTTGCTCAATTGAAGCATCAAGTTTTTTTTGAATTGTTATACGATCGGTAAGAACAGAACGAAAATGTTCAAGTTTTTTAGGCATTGTACCCACAAAAGGCGTATCTAAACCTTTTTTTTCTAAGATTGATTCAATTTCTATACTAAAAGAAATATAGCACTCAGGGCACCCCAGCAATCCTGATTTTTGGATTTCTTCAAATGTTTTGCCACATACATAGCATCCTTTTTTTGGTAGTGATACTGAGTTTATGAGATTTTCAATAGATGTACCCACTGAAGATTTTTCAACAGCTATACCACGCGACTTTGCACATTCGGGACATAGATGAATTTCTTTTTTTCCGTTTAAGCTAACTTGTTGCACTAAAAGTACTGCGTTACGCTCATTACACATGTTGCAAAGCATAAGAAACCTCAAAAATTATAAGCGTCAATGTTTTCTACAGCTTTCGCAATATATCAAGAGGGTGCTCTTTTCCAGCTTTATGAGCAGGAAATATAGAAACTATTATTGCTAAAGCAATAGTTCCAATTGATATATACAGTAATTCAACTGTAGGAATAGAGACCGGAATTGTCTCTAAATAATATGTAGGGTTAAGAAACGATATAGGAATATATTCAAAACCACTACTTATATAATACCACAGTTTTAAGATTTCGTTGAAAAAATTTTCACAAAAATGCAAGATTTCATTAAAATTTAAGCCAAAAATAAGACCTATAGGTAGCCCAATAAGCAATCCGCCAAAGGCACAAAACACACCGGTAATTAAAAAGGCAATAGTTATTCCTTTTGAAGTAGCACCGATACTCTTTAATATTGCAATTTCTTTTTGGCGTTCTAAAGAAATCATTATAAGTGCTGCAGAAATATTGACTGCCGCTATAAGTAATATTAAAAACATAATAAGAAGTAATAACATTCTTGTTGATGCATAATTTTCATATTGAGAAGAATTTAAATCACTCCATCTATATAGGTAAAACCCAGATGGAAGTGATTGCATGGTATCTACAGCAATTTTTGTAAGACTCGTATTAAAGGGGTCTGCAACCTCAATACCTATTTTTATTTGCGATGAAGCACTTGCCAAATACGAAAATCCTTCTTCTAAGGGAAGAAATACCCACAAAGCATCAATTTCTTCATATCCTGATGAAACTATGCCTGCAATAGTTGAGGTATGCATTTTAGGAATTAGCCTTCCATTTGGAAGCGTTTGAGTAGATATAAGTCGCAAGGTATCTCCAACATTAAGCTGTAATGTTTCTGCAATTTTTTTTCCAATAATTGAGCTTTTTTGATTTGGAAAGTGAGCACTTCCATCTATTACTTCTAAATATTCTGAAAACCCTGAGCTTTGAGAAAAAAGATTTTCATCTACAGCACGAACAGTTGCACCTGTTCGGCCTGTCGCTCCCACCGCAAGAGCTACCCCCTGACGCTCGATAAACGTTTCGGTAATACCGTCAAGAGAATCTATATCTTTTGCTATATCCTCTAGAAGAGAAAGATGTTCTTGCGTGCTAAGGTTTTTAGCAATTGTTTGAACAACCTGCATATGATAACTAGATAAACCAATAAGCCTACCGGTTATACCTTCAATCATGCCATCGGCGACTACAAGAACACCTACTAAGGGAACTATGCTTAATGCAATTCCAATCATAGCACCAAAAAGACTTTTACGTCCATTTGATGTTGAGTTTTTCTTAGGCTTTAATAATCGCAAAGCATATAAAAGAGAAGCATTAAATGTCATAAGTAAGTTTACCCTCTTTTATCCTACATGTAACATCCCCACGTTCGCACAGTGACATTTCATGAGTAACAAGCAATAGTGTTTTATTATATTTTTCTACAAGTGAAAAAAGCATATCGCTTATAAGCTTTGCATTTTCGGGGTCAAGATTTCCTGTTGGTTCATCTGCCAATATAAGTTCTGGATTATGAATAAGAGAGCGAGCAACGGCAACCCTTTGTCTTTCTCCACCTGATAACTGTGAAGGCAGATGTTCCATTCTATTTTCAAGACCAACATCTGCCAAAAGTATCTTTGCTCGCTCAATGGATGTTTTTTTATTCTCACCATTCATATAAAGGGGCAAAAAAACATTTTCAAGTGCGGTAAAATCTTTTAATAAATAATGAAACTGAAATATTAATCCTATAAATTTTGAGCGGTATTCCGAAAGCTCTTTTTCAACAAGATTTGATATAGTATAGGGGCCAACTTCAACACTTCCTTTTGTTGCCTTATCGAGCCCCGCAATTATATTTAATAGCGTACTTTTACCAGAACCGCTTTCACCCAAAAGTATAACCTTACTTCCTTGTTGAATTGTTACATCTAATTCATGTAAAATGGTTAGCGATTGCATAGAATCTGTAAATGTTCTTTCTAAGCCTTTAATTTTTATGAGTTCGTTATTCATATCGCAAAACCTCCGCTGCGAACAATTTTAATATTTTTCTACTTGCAACCCAGCTGGCACATAATGCAGATAACAAACCAAATAATGTAATTGATACGGTTTCAGAAACATCCATTCGAGTTGGTATTTGTGCATAAAAAGAAAACATTGGATTTTCTGTAACTAAATATACGTTACTTGCATTGAATATTAGTGTAAAAAAGTATTGCACATAGTATGTAATTCTTGAAATAATAATAAATACGGTATCCATATTTTGGCTTATAAGAATTCCTAAAAGCAAACCTGTTAAAGCGCCTGTAAGCCCTATAAATAATCCTCTAAAAATAAAAATTGCTTGTATATTGCGAGAAGTTGACCCCAGGGCTGTTAAAACGGCAATTTCTTCTCTTCTTTCAAAAACCATTCGGCGCATACTGTTAAAAATATTTACCCCAACCACAATAAAAATCATAAAAACAAGTATCATGAGTAAGATTTTTTCAACCCTTAATGCGCCAAAAAAGGCTCTATTATAACTTCTCCATGATTCAAGCGTTACATGTTCTAGCATATTTTCTTGTTGTAATAAGGTGCGTATTTCTGCCAAAAAGATAGTGTCCATCTCAGAATTAATAATCTTTACCCCATACAGAGGTATAATATCGCTACCTAAAATTTGAAAAGCTGTTTCAAGCGAAAAAAACATAAAAGCACTGTTTATCTCTGCATAATCGGATGAAAAAATACCCGATATTTTAAACTCTCTAGAATCCGAAAATAAATCAACATTTGTAGATCCCGACATTGCAAGTATATTTATGGTGTCTCCTACTGATACCCCAAGTGATCTAGCTAAAGAAGAGCCAATAACGGTTTTACCTTTTTCGATATCAAATTTTCCTGCAATAATTGAAAGCTCAGAAGCAAATCCTGTATCTTTTTCTATAATATCATCGGGAACAAAACGTAGCATAGAGGCTTGTTGGCGTGAACTTTTTCCGACTACTAAAGCTTGAGCTTCATAAAACGGCGATACAGAGCGCACTCTTTTGTTTTCACTTACAAGATTTTCGATTTTATGGGCATTTTCTAAACTTGAAGATTCAATTCTTGCATGATACGAACTTATTTCTAAAATACTTTCTATATAGCCAAGCTGAAAGCCATTCATAACAGCCATAACAACAATAAGTGTCATAACACCAAATGCAATACCAAGTGATGAAAGATGTAAGGTTATAGAATTTTTACCCTGTCTATCTACTCTGGCAAAACGGTTTAAAACAAATATCATCCATGAAAACTTATTTGTTATTTTCATATCTCACGCTCTCTAAGCCTAATATCATTTTCATATACTATTTCCTTAATGGCTTCATTATTTTCATAAAGTACTTCGATATAAAAATTATTGGGAAAATATGTTATTTCTACTCGATTATCAGGCGAAGAATATATAATAGATTTTTTTATCATTTCTCCCTCATAGTAGAATACATCTGCATTATCATTTCCAAGCTTAAACTCATATGTTGTTTTTTCTGTAGCTTTTTTTGCATCGGCATAGCTAATTATTTCTTCAATAATGCGCTCTTCGTCATCGTAAGAAATTTTTTTTGAAAAAACTAATGCTGTTTTAGTTTCGTCTACTTTAAAATCGGTAACAATTTGCACACGTTCAGTTGCTTCAGTCGTTTCGTTATCAGAGTCAAGATCTTCTATACGTTTTTCAATTGAAAAAACATCTTTTTTTATTATCAAACTTTTTTCGTTATAGGTATCTATTGTTCTTTGTAATAAAGCATATTCATCAAACTGTATACTTTGAACAATGGCAGATTCCCCTCGATAAGTATATTCTCGTATTGAAGTTGGCTCATAAGAATCTATTGTCCATGCTATTTCTTTACTGAGTCGCTGTTTTTCATCATATTTTTTTTCTACGAAATTACCTTCGGTAACTCGAATAGTTGAAGAATAATCTCTGTTTACAAAAAAACCTTCATTTTCTGCTCCGTAAGAACGTAGTTTTCCTTCTGAAGATAAAACGGTATTAGCACTTTGAGAAAATAGAGATGTACATACATGTAATAAAACAGTTGCTGTAAAAGCTCGTTTCATTGGCTAATCGCCCAAAAACTCATTAATATATTTTTCTACATCAAAAAGTGAAATATCGTTATATGTTTCACCAAAGCCAACAAATGCAATTGGAATTCCAAGTTCTTTTCCTAAAGAAAAAGCAACTCCGCCTTTTGCACTCGAATCGTATTTTGTAAGAATTACGCAATCGACTCCAACTGCTTCATGAAATACTTCTGCTTGGCGCAAAGCATTTTGACCGGTAGTTGCATCTAATACCAAGATTTTTTTATAACAGCCGTCACTAGCTTTAGAAGCAGCAACCCTATCAATTTTTTGAAGCTCACGAACAAGGTTTTCTTTATTATGGAGTCGCCCTGCCGTATCGGCGAGAACAATACCACCACCTTTTGCGGCAATTGAATCGGCTGCATCAAATACTACTGCTGAAGGGTCTGCCCCATGCTGATGCGCTACAACTCGTATATCAAGTCTTTGCCCATGAACAGTGAGTTGCTCAATAGCTGCCGCTCTAAAAGTATCTGCCGCAGCCATAGCAAGATTATATTTTTCTTGTTTCTTAAAGTAAGAAGCCATTTTTGCTACAGAAGTTGTTTTCCCTACTCCGTTAACACCAAGAACAAGAAAAACATTCATATCACTTGGATTAATTGTTAAGTCTATACTCTTTGCATATGTACGTAAAATTGCCTTAAGTTCAATAAGAATATCTTGCTCATCGGTGAGCTTATTTTTTTTACATTGTTTTTCAAGTTCGTCAACTATTTCGAATGCCATTTTAGCACCCACATCACCTTCTACAAGTGTATCGGCAAGACTTTCAAAAAAATCATCGTCAGTTTTTACTCCACCTGAAAAAAGAGATTTTAATTTTTGTGCAAAACCTAAACGAGCCATATATTCTCCTACATAGAAATACTGTTACACATAACGCGAAATTATACTGTAACTGATATAATTATTTTGCTTAATTGCGTATGGGGACTTCTTTTGGTAATATACTGTTAGCAGAGTATATATATATTCCCAGTTGAACTAAAAAATTAACCCCTAATCCAATTGAAACACCAAGTGTTACATCGCGTGCAGTTTGCCAATCTTGTACTTTTTCCCCTGAAGCTTTACCGGTAGCCCATGAATTATATTCATTAAGATACTGACCATTTGCAATAAAGTAAAGTGGTAGGGATACAATGAGCGCTGCATAGGAATTATACATTCTTTTTCTATTTTTTTCAATGACATCTTCAAAGTTTTTTGTATTTGGCTCAAAAGAAAAAGCATTATCGATACTAGAATGTTGCTCAAAATCTTTTTCAGTTTCATTAAGTAAAAACCATGTTGATACACCTTCTTCACTTACAAACTCACCCAATGCAGGAAACCCATTTACCGTAACCACCCCTTTTGTCTCTGTATTTTCTGAATCGGCATTATTTTCAGATGTTTGTGTAGTCATTTTTTGTGTATTTAAAAATAAATCCCCATTGGCATTCGGTATTACAAAAGAATGCTCTTGAGATCGTTTAGAAAGTAATCGTATTGCCACAGTGTAATTATCAGATTCATTAAATGGATATGAAACACTTATGCCTTCATACCCCGGAGATTCTACATAGAACTCATAAATACTACCGGGTAGTGTTAATTGAGAAAAAAAGCCTTCGTTGTTTTCTTGGTACTTTAAAAGGTTGCCATCTATGTGTATAGTTGTTTGTTCCAATGCCTCTTTAGGTTCTACTTGAAATTGTATGTGTACTTCTTTTTTATTTGCCAATGCAATATACAGTTCATCGGCAATCCGTTTTGAAAGCTCTCTAATAGCAGTTATTGAATCAACTTCAAGTAATTCAAGTTCAATAACGTTTCCGGGATAGAGTGTTAATTGAGTAGTTACATAGATATAAGACTCAGCATACTCTATTGTTCCTGTAATAAGAGCATTAATACCTTGTGGTTCTGAATATAAGTGTTTTTCTGTTATTGGATATAAAGAATCTCTATTATCATTCCACAATGTAATTTCTTTTTCTACTGTTTTGTAATCACTAATTTTTAACACTTCTTTTTCTGCAATCAGTTCTTGAATATCAATTTGAATAGCTTCGATGGCATCTTCTTTTTCTGTTAATTCATCATTAAAGCCAAAAGAATTTTGTTGTGTTACCATTAGAGAGTCTTTTTCATAAACCGCATCTTGTAAACGTTCATATAAATCACTAAGTTCGCCATCGTATGTTTTTTGAACATCTCTATATTGCTCTTCAGGTGTAACGTTTCGCGTCGCTGCCTCAGAAAAATTTTGTAAAATATATAAGGGGATAAGTTCTGCTGTAGGATCATCTTTTATAGAAGAGTCGAATTGTGATGCTGCAAAAACCCACGTCTCCTCTTCCTCTGCATATAGAAAAGGAATACAGATGCATATCAACACGGACAGCAAAAACGCTTTGCATGGACGCACAGAGGCGAGAATCATTCCTCACCGTCTCCCATTGGCAAACCTTTCCATTTTGCAGCTAAAAAAGACTCAATAAATTGATCAATTGAACCATCCATAACAGCTTGAATGTTCCCGGTTTCATAGCGAGTTCTAAGGTCTTTAACCATTGTATATGGTTGAAATACATAAGAACGTATTTGACTTCCCCATGCAATGTCTTTTTTTTCTTGAGCAAACTTTGAGTTTTCTTTTTCTCGTTCCGCACGATAGTATTCATAAAGTCTTGCCCTTAGCATACTCATACAAGTTGCCTTATTCATAGTTTGACTTCGTTCTGTTTGACAAGCAACAATAGTGTTTGTAGGAATGTGTGTAATTCTAACGGCTGAATCCGTTTTATTTACGTGTTGTCCACCGGCTCCGCCTGCGCGATAGGTGTCAATTTTCAAATCTTCTTGGCGTATGTCTACGTCGATACTATCATCAAGCACCGGAAAAACATATACCGATGTAAAGGATGTATGACGGCGTGCATTTGAGTCAAACGGGCTAATGCGAACTAAGCGATGAACACCTGCTTCTGATTTTAAGTAGCCATACACATAGTCGCCTGAAATTTGTATTGTTACAGACTTTATGCCACCTTCTGCTTCAAGCATATCAACAATTGAAACTTTATAACCACGACGCTCTGCCCACCTCGTATACATGCGAGAAAGCATTTGAGCCCAGTCACAAGCTTCTGTTCCACCTGCTCCTGAATGTATTGTTAAAAATGCATCATTTTTATCTACTTCATCAGAAAGTAAATTAAGGATACTTAGTTTTTCAAAGTTTTCTTGAGAGGTGTTATAAAGTGTTTTTATTTCTTCTTCTAATTCAGCATCATGCGATTCATCTAAAAGTTCAAAAAGAGCCTCTATGTTTTCCATATTTTCAATTAATACTTTCCATGGCTCGATACGATTTTTTAGCATTTTTATTTCGGAAAGTACTTTTTCGGCTTTTGACGGGTCATCCCAAAAATTAGCATCCCCACTTAACGCTTCTTTTTCTGCTATCTTTTTTTCGATTGTAGCAGAGTCAAAGACGCCCCCAAACATCTAAAATATCAGCCTTTAATGCTGCAATGGGAGATTTAAGTTCATCTATCATAAAAAAATCCTTATTTTACTTTTCCTTAGGTGGACGAAGCATACATCTCTTCCACTTCTTTTTATTCAGCTCGGTTATTGCCATGAGGCCGTTTACCGGAAACTGATACATGCGAATTCTATCATAAAAATCGGTTACTCTATCAATGTCTTTTTTTAGCTTTATTAGTTGTCCTTCAGAAAGTGAAGGATTTTCCCAACAAGCTCTTTGAACTTTTAAAAATCCGTATTGAGAAAGTATTGAAACCATTGCCCTCGATGAATCAACTCCACCAGGATCTAAAACTACAGAAACAAACATAAATATAGCATAAATGAAAGTTTACATCTTGTCAAATACTTATTTTATGTTATAATAACATTATTATGAAAAAATTAGTTATTTTAGCAATTATTGTTGCTTTTTCTGCCCTTTGCAGCGCTCAAAGCATACGTCCTATGGTTCAAGATATATCTTCATCGTTATTGGAAAATGGCACACAAGTTCAACTATCATGGAATATTTCAAAAGAAACTTCTGCACAAATTTCAGAACTTCTTATTTATAAAAATATTGGTAGCATAATAAAAGCATCAACACTTTCTATTTTAACGCCTGTAGCAACTATTTCGGTAAGTGAATCTCTGTATACAGATACGCTTAATAATAATACGGCAAACTATTATGCCATTGTTGCTCGTACTTTGGATGGAACCATATACGATGTTATTATTCCTACCGTAAACGCAACCGATAAAGCGGTAGTAAGAACAAAGAATGAGTATGTAGTACAATCTATTACAAACACACAGGATAACTCTTTAGCAGAAGCAAGTCCTCGAATTGATACCTCTATTAAAGCTCCTTTAAGAGATCGTCCTCTTCCATATGTTGATGTGCTTTCAGACAATAGTGAAAAAAATCCACCAATTATAACGACTGAAACCTTACATGCAATACAAACACTTCCAACACAAGAAGCTACTGCAATATATTTTAAACCATATATTATTAATGAAGACACAAATGTAGAAAATGCAACAGGAGATGATTACACATTAGCAGTAATAGTTGATTCGTTTGTTATACATGAACACTGGAGTGATGCTGAAAAAGAATTGCTTAAATTTTTACAAATAAATCGATCAAAAGATTCTACCGCGCGCGCTAATTTTTACCTTGCACAAAGTTATTACTTTCAGGGAGACTACAGAAAGTCTTTAGCACATTTTCAAAAATCTGAAAAACTCTATCCCATGCAATCAAAAAAATGGATAGAAGAAGTTTTAAATAAGTTTACAATTAGCTAACAATAAAAAAAGGGGCTGTCGCACGCAAGTGCTTGAAGCCCCTATTTTTATACACGACCCGTTGCTGTAACAATTAGATCTATTCCTAACTCTATTGTTTCCCCGTTATTTGATACAGCGTTGTTTTCGTTACATATATAATCAATTGATAGCGTACCCAAGGCTCCCCTATTTTGCGCATCTTGTACTGCTAATGTTTTACACGTGTTTTTTGCATACTCTATAGCGTCATCACGCGTAGGGAATGACTGCGCACCAAGCTCACAATATACTGTATAACTTTCAATTACACCACCTCTAATAAATGGTGATATTTGAGCTTTTGATTGTGCACTAATATCTGCAATAATAGCGCCCAACGCATTGGCAACTTCTGCGTGTTCAGGTATAACACATACTGATCCGCATACTTTTGCAACTTCATCTAAAAAGATATGTGTAGGGGCACCAATTCCCACTAAGCTTGCATTAACAGTAAAGTGTGCAGAAAAAATACCTGTTTCATTTCTTTTATCCCAACATTTTTCAATTAAACTTAAAAACTGCGAATCAAATCCCTTTTTAAACAACACTGGATTCTTATATACTGCAAGCGTTTTTATAATATTAGTATACAGAGTTTTACACACTAGATTATAAACATCGTTTGCAAGCTTTACAATACTTTCTTTTTCATGTCTATTTTTTGATATAATTTTAAGAAGATATTCAGCTCCTAATTCAGAAGCTTCTTTATCGTAGCGCAAAAAATCACCCTTAATATGCATAAAGTCTGTAGGAGTTAATCCACTTCGCATAATAACCCCTTCGGTTTCTAAGCGATGTGCACTTACATTGTACAAATCTCGTAATTCACTTGAAAAATTTACAGGGCCATCTTTTAAAGATTCAATTATTGCAATTTCTTTTTCGTTATAATGCTGCATATTCTTAGGATATTTTACCAAATACAAAAACTCATGATAAACAATACCATACAGTCTTTCATTTGCAATAATACGACGCAAATCTTCTTTTACTTGTGGATATTTTTTTGACAAGGCACTTAACGGCATAACTCTACGATTATCAAGGGCAAGTTTACCCTCATCAACATAGATTCTTGTGTCACCACCTAAAGGAAACGTATCAATCAATACCCCTTGTATTTGAGTTCTATACCCACCAATTGCAATACCTTGTGTCATTGCAGGTTTGCCATTTTCTACAATTGAAATATCAGTTGTTGTTCCGCCCATGTCAATAATAAGGCTATCTTTACAGTCTGCAAGAGCCATAGCACCAATCACACTTGCAGCCGGCCCACTTAAAATTGTTTTTACAGGGTATTTTAGTATAAGACTATCTGCCATTAAACTGCCATCACTTCGAACAATCATCTTTTTAAGATTTAAATCGTAATCTTGTAATGCAGAATCAATGGCAAAAACAAATTCTTCAACTATACTAAGAAGGCGAGCATTTAATACTGCTGTTGCTCCCCGTTCAAGCATATTAATATTATTTGCAACCTCATTTGCCATAACTAAAGGAATTGTATATTTTTTTTGAATGCTTTCTTTTGCACTCACTTCCACAACTGCGCCATTATACACCGCATCTTTTGCCACAACAGCAATAGATTGAGCATCACTAAACCAAGAATGAGCTTGTGTAAGTACTTCATCCCAATGTATTTCTTTTTGACATTCGTTTTCTGAATCGTACTCTTGTTGCACACAATAAACAGAATCATTGTTTAGGCCATAGGTATTTTTTGCATCAAGCCATTCCAAAGTTTCTTTATTCGTTCCAACCATCAATAACTTAGCTCTACCGCCTTTGTTTTCTACGCATGCATTTGTTGCAAGTGTTGTTGAAACCGACAATATTTCTGCTTGTAAAAGTAAATCTCTTGGTAATGCATCAATTGCACTTTTAATACCAAGACTTAAATTTTCTTTTGTTGTAAGAGACTTATTTTTTGCTACTACTTTTTGCAATTCAAAATCATAGAGAACAGCATCGGTATATGTTCCGCCTGTATCAATTCCAATCCCAATGTGCATAGTAAATCCTTTATTCCCTTAGCGAATAGATTGAATCAAGTTATATAACACTGAGGTTTGATTTTCAATAATTACTTCAGGGGCTTGTTCTGCATTATTCTCATTTTGTTCACTATCTGTTTCGTCGGTTATTTCAGTTTCAATAGGAATTATAGGTATAACCTCATCACCAATGTTTACTAAATCATAAAAACCTTCTTGCTTGTATACACCTTGCGAAATATCTTCTCCCACTTCAGTGAGCGTAATTGTTCCAAGCATTTGAACATTATCGTACTTTAACCCTATGCCTGTATCTAATAATGTTATATCGCCTTCTTTGTATATTTCATATTCTTGATCAATACTTGCACCATCTTTTCTACCCATATCAATCAATACATTTGTACCACGTCTATCAATAATCTTTCCTTTAACAGGAAGAGCCACCGTAATTTCATTTCTAAGTTTTTGTAATGCAAGTGAAAAACGATCGTTTCCGGTTCTATACACTTCCCAAGAAGCAGCCTTCGTTCCTGTAGCAGATAAATATAAATCTAGATTGATTCGAATATCTCTTTCCCCTTCTGTTACATTAAAAATTCCAAAAAAGTCATACCCTTGTGTACGAGAAAGCCTAAAAGCTTCAGCATAACTCTTTATTGCTGTTTTTGAAGGAATCGCCTCAACAGTTTGGTTAGAATTAAAAATATCTGCTAACATTCCTGCGGTAGTAGATAGGGATTTTTGGTGATATAAAGATATTGGTTCTTCAAAATGATACAGCGCAATTGACCAACGTGTTTTATCAAGATAAAATGGATCTATATTCCATTTTTGAGGAAGTGTGTTAGACAGCATAGAGGCATAAGCTTCTATGTTATCATCAATATTTCTATCAGATAATCCTTGATCTTGAATAAACTGTAATTGTGACAAATATGACTCAGAATACCCATCTTGTAAAAGAATAGTTGCCAAGGCAAGCCTTGCCTGTACATTTAAAGGATCTATTCTAAGCGTTCGTTGATATTCATAAAGCGCCGTACTTGAAAGATATTTTTCTTCGGCAATTTGAGCTTTTTCTAAATGATAATTTGCCCATTGTTCACGCCGAGGGTCTTCAATTTGTGTTTTTTCATATACTAAAAGTTCAAATGCTGATCGCATAAGCTCATCTTGTGCATCTAAACTTAACCCTACTTCCCAATCTGAAAGTGCACGATCGGTGTTACCCAATTGATTGTTTGACAAGCCTTTTAAATACCATGCAAAGGGAGTGTTTCTTTCTTGCATGATTATAGTATCACAAACATCAATTGTTTCTGAATATCGGCCATCTACAAATAAAATATCTGCTAATAACTTATATGCTTCAGGATACTGCGGTTGAATAGCAATAGCTGTACGAACATAGGTTTCAGCTTCTTGAAGCTCGTTTTCTTTTGCCGATAAGTATCCTGCAAAATAATATACATCTGCTCTTTGATTATGATATTTAATTGCTTGCTTTATGTATTCTTGTGCCTTTTGAGTATCTCCTGTTTCATCTGCAATAAGTGCCAAAGACAAAAGGGCTTTTTTGTTTGACGTTTCTCGTTTTAATGCATCTAAAAAATACTGTTCGGCACCTGAAAACTTACCATAAAAGAGATCAAGTTGTGCAAGCCCAAAACGAGCATCAATATCATTTGGTTGGTGCGCAAGTGTTTCTAAAAAAATCTGCCGAGCTTCTTCAAGTCTACCCAAGCCAATTAAAGAAAATCCTTTAATATTTGGAATATCTACTCGGTTTTTTATATACAAACTTGCTTTTTCTGCATAACTAAGTGCTAAGTCATATTGATCTAATTCATACGAACACTCAGCAAGTGAAAGCCACGCTTCTCCATATGCAGGATTACGCTCTAGCGCTTCAAGATAGAATTCTGTGGCAGAATACCAATCTTCGCGTTCTTGAGCATCTGTACCTTTAGTATATAAATCTAGCGCTGTTTGAGCATACAAGCCTGAAAACAAAACAAAACTAAGTGTAATAATAATACTTTTTTTCAACACTGCACCCTCCCAAGTTTGTGTACCGGTAAAATATATATTTTTATTCAGTAACTTCGCCGTGGCAGATTACCTTTATTTGGTTTACCTTATGCCCTTCAACATCCTGAACAATAAAGTCATAATTATTCCAACTTTCTTTTTCAAACTTAACAGGAATTTTACCAAAAAGGTCAAAAACAAATCCACCGAGTGTATCAAATTCTTCGTTAGGGAATGTAGAACCTATTTCTTCATTTAGATCATCTAAGTTTACACGTGCGTCACATAACCACGTATTCTCACCTACCGAAATAATATCTTCATTTTCATTATCAAATTCATCTTGAATGTCCCCTACAATTTCTTCAATGATATCTTCCATACAGACAATACCTGACATTCCACCATATTCATCAATTGCAATTGCTATATGCACATGGCGCCTTTTGAATTCTCGTAAAAGGGAATCTATACGTTTTGATTCCGGCACAAAAAAGGCCTTTCTAATAATTTTTTCTAAATCAATTTCGCCTTTTTTTGCAAAAGCCTTTATTAAGTCCTTTACGTATAAAACACCTACTACGTTATCAATTGATTCAGAATATACAGGAAAGCGAGAATGCTCACTTTCTGCAATTTGTTCTAAAAGCTCATCTTTTAGCATGTCAATAGACAAAAACTCAACATCGATACGAGGAACCATAACTTCTTTAACAGAAGTTTCTGCAAGTTCTTCGACACCTCGAATCATGTCCCGCTTTTCTCGTTCTTCTTGCGCGTCCCTTTCGGGACTACTAGAGTGAGGTTCCTCCTTACTCGCCTGAGAAAATAACCGTTTTAATAAACCCATTTGTTTCATCCTATAATTTTATATTCTTGAAATGTTTTTAACAAATTTTCTTGTATTTCAAACATTTCATTTGTTTCTTCACCAATATGAGAATCGCCATGATCCCATCCTTCAAGATGCAATATGCCGTGAATTAAAAGTCTTTTTAATTCTTCATCAGGGGTCACATTAAATTCTTTTGCATTATTATACAAGAACTCAACACTTATGGCAATATCACCTGCAATGTACTGTATATTTCCATCATCGTCAACATACTCCTCCCCTTGTTCAAAAGAAAGTACATCTGTAGATGAATCTTTTTCTCTGTATTGTTTGTTTAGTTCGCCCATATAGGTATCAGAACAAAACAATACCGATAACTCCCAATTATTGTGTTCTTGTTTCTCAAGTATCTTTTCTAAAAAAGGACTTACATTTTCAATCCATGATGGCTCTTCTATACCTTCGCATGCCACATAAATATCATTCTTTGTCGCCATTTGTTCCCTCTTTATGTTTTTTTTTCTTTTGTGCCGTTGAATCTTCATCCGAATCTTCAGGATCTTTTTGATTAGGATACTCTATTCGAGAATGGTAGTAACCTGCCATAATGTTTACCAATGAGTTTTGAATTTTATTTAAATCGTTAAAGGTAAGATTTGCATTATTCATTTGAGCAGTTTCAAATTTCCCCAATACAAGTTTATAAATAAATTTTTCCAAGCGTGAAACTGAAGGGTCTTTTAATGTTCTACATGCAGCTTCAACTGTATCACATATCATAACAACAGCAGCTTCTTTTGATGTAGGCTTAGATCCAGTATATGAAAAATCTTCTTCAGAAACATCGGGATTAAGTTTTTTTGCTTCATTAAAAAAATAATAAATTGTACTATTCCCATGATGCTGAGAAACAATATCTATGACTTCTGTAGGCAAATGCATTTGTCTACAACGCTCTACTCCCTTTTTTACATGGTTTCTAATAACCGATACAGAAAGCCGCGGATTTATTTCGTCATGTTTATTACCATCGCGTTGGTTTTCTACAAAGTATTCAGGTTGCTCTAGCTTTCCTATATCATGATAATAGGCACCAACGCGCGCTAAAAGCCCATTTGCACCTATTTCATTACATGCAGTTTCTGCCAAAGTTGCAACAAGCATAGAATGATTATAGGTTCCCGGTGCATTTAAAAGCATTCTTTGCATTAGTGGATTATTTAAATCCGATAAATCTAACAGTCTAAAAACAGAAGCCGTATTACAAAAATACTCAAGAGGTGTTAAAAAGCCCAATATACAAATACCTGAAACAAAACCATTTATAGCAACACCCAAGGTACTCATAAAAACACCCGAAAAGGTTGTTGCAAAAATAAGCTCAATTACAAAAAGGCAAAGTGGGTTTATAACTGAAAGAGCAACGGCAACAAGTGTAAGCTTAATCCGAATATTTGCTTTTTTTGCAATAAAAACCGATAAAAAACTTGTAACTAATATATACAATGATGTAGGAATAAAAAACTCAGTTGCAAACAAAACCGCAAGGGTAAACAATATAGACGAAAAGATTGCTAACCGTGCGGTAAACATAATTGTAATAAGCATAACAAAAAAAGAGGCAGGAATAACAGCAGCAAGAGTAAACTGATTAGCAAAAGTGGGTGTTTTTTTTGCAATTACTGTTACTAAATATACAAGCAATAATGTTATAGCAAAAAAAACAGCTTCTTTAACTTTTAAACCTCTGCCCAATATGGATGGAGAAAAAAGGCATAATACAATTATCGCAAAAAAGGAAAAATAGAGTACTCCATTTCCAAATGCTCTAAAATCTATGTATGTTGGTGATTCAGCTAACACTTCCAGCTTTTTATACTGATCTTCGGTTATAGGAAATCCTTTTCGCATTATATACTCACCTTCAGTTACAGAAACGTCAGTTTCGGTAGTTTGCGCAAGTGAAATCTCTGCTATAATGGTTCTATCAGCAATTTGATTTATTGAATATTCTTTAGGCGAAAGCGAAGCAATTGTTTGAGAGGTCATAATATCTAAAAATGAAACCGCTAACAACAGTAAATAGGTAATAATAAAGACTGTAAGGAGTGTTTTATGTACATTTAGATAGTTTACTATTTGAGCAAAAGAGCTCTTTGTTGAATGCAGTATATTATTCATGATCCTCATATGCCTGTACAATTTTTCTTACTAATGCATTTCTAACTACATCACTTGAATTAAAATGTATAATTTTTATTTCCTCTATATTTTTTAATATTTTTAATGATTCTTTTAAACCTGAATCTATGTGTTTTGGAAGATCAACTTGTGTTAAATCGCCCGTTACAAAAACCTTAGAGTTTTCACCCATTCTAGTTAAAAACATTTTCATTTGTTGCTTTGTTGTGTTTTGTGCTTCATCTAAAATTATAACACTATCACTAAGCGTTCTACCACGCATGTATGCAAGTGGGGCTATTTCAATAACACCTGAATCCACAAGCTTTTTTACTTGATCTCGAGGTAACAAAGCTTCCATTGCATCATATAAAGGACGCAAATAAGGACTAATTTTTTGCTCTAAGTCGCCAGGTAAAAATCCTAAACTCTCTCCTGCCTCTACAACAGGCCTTGTAAGTACAATTTTAGATTTTTTACGTTGCAATACAAGATTTAATGCTTCTGCAACCATCAAAAATGTTTTACCGGATCCAGCAGGCCCTACACAAAAAACCATATCGTTAGTGCGTAAACTACTTACCAAATCAGCTTGACTTTGAGTTTTGGGGTACACACTACACTTACCCATTGGAATATGGATACTTGCTTTTGAAAAATATTCTTTTAGATCTTTTTCAGATAAATGCATAGTAGCAGAGCCTGTATTCAAAATTGACTGTACTAAATGCAAATCAGCATTACTTCCAAATTGAACTTCATCTAGTAATCTATCAATTACATGTTTAAATCGCTCACAAACAGTAGTATCATCTTGACTAATCGAAATTTCATTTCCGCGGGTAAAAATTTTTACCCCTAGATGTTCTTCAATGAGACTTATATTGCTATCGTTACTGCCACAAAGCCGAACTAACACATCGTTATCCGGCACGACAATGGTATACACTGATTCCACTCAAGTAATTGTAACGCTATTTTAGGCATTCAGTCAAGGGCAAAGAGTGATATTTTTTATAAGTTTTTCTCTTATTTACACATCCTATTGAACATGGTATAATCATCAAGGTTTTAATAAAACACAAGAGGGCCATTATGAAAATAAAAAAAGTATTTTATGTAATTGCATTCCTATTAATAATGTTACATTCTGCACACAGTCAAGTAATTGACTATTCTGATATAACTATTGAAAAAATTCATAAAGAATATATTCAAAAAGGCTTAATTCCTCCATTTTATTCAGGCCCACTATTTATAAGTCAAGTTAATAACGCTGCAGATAAAATTGACTCCGAAAACCGCATTGATAGCACAAAAAAAAACGGAGTACAACTTGCTCTTGCACTCACGCCCGCCATGCAGTTTTTTTCAGAAGAAGTTCATCTTGAAAGTGGGGATCGCAAAGATGCAAACAATGGCATAGATTACACTAAAAACATTCTTTCAAAACCAAGCCTTATTGAAACATCAGCACTTTTTTATAACGATTTAGGCATTGGTGGAGAAATGCAGTTAAGCTTTAGAGACATGTTTACAGGCTACTATTTTCCCAATAATAATTTTGATTTAATAAACAATGATGCAAATTTTTTAACTCGTGCATATATATATTTTGAGCACCCCTCTATTCAATTAATATTCGGAAGAACAAATCAGCAAATGGGTTTTATATATGGCGATAGCATTTTTTTTAATAACAATATTCCACATACAGATGCAATAAAAATGAACTTACCCTTTGGTGATTTTTTTAACCTTCACTGGCAAATTACAAATATTAGTGCTGCCGAAAGCATGAGACAAAAAGATATAACTACAGGAAATGATTATAAAGATGAATATCTTGATTCAAAAAAACCAGATGAATACGGAGACTACTTTTATGGATTTGAAACAGACGATTTTCCATCGATTATTTTAAACACCTATCAGAGATTTGGTTTTCAAAATGATACAATAAAAACAGGCATTTCGTACAGCGTATTTATTGCAAGAAGAAATAATAGATTTGAATTTATAGACTTTGTTCCATTTGCAGAATGGCATGCAGCCGATATGGTACCAAACAATTTAGCTGTAGCACTTGATTTTGGCTTTGCTCCAAGTAAAAATGTATTATTTGACCTACAAGTAGGTTTTGATGAAATTAATATATTGTCATTTGGGGCCATAGATTCTATTGCTCCAACAATTTGGAGTGTTAGAGCCTTAATGCAAAACACGCTTTTAACATCAAACATAGATGTGCTTTTTTCAACAAATATAGGCTATTCACACTACCTTTGGGGAAATTACTCCGGTATAACTGCAGAAGATATATCTTCAAACCAAATAGCAAAAGCTCTATACCGACACAAGCTTAGAATGCAAATGTATATTCCCTATACATCACCATATGGACCGGGAGCTCTATGGTTTAATCACCAAGCAGTAATACGATTTCAAAATGATCATATTTTTTCAAACTTTGCATTAAAACCTAATGTATCTTTTTTATTAAAAGAAATTGAAACAAATTTAATAGATACACCATATGAAAAACGAAGTGAACAAGCACAAAACATGATATATTCATCAGTATCCTTACCAATGGAATACCAAATAAAAAATGTTACCGCTTCAATAACACCATCTTTTCATGTTAAAACACTACATGTTCCTACCTCAACATGGTTTGAACTAAGGCTTGCGATTAAAGCAGAATTATTAGTTTCATTATTTCAAAACAACAAAAAATTAGATATTACTTTTAAATAAAAAAAATCGGCTCAGGATAACCCCGCCGATTTTTTGAAAATTAGTCTGCTTTTTTTTCTGCAGCTTTTTCGTTTGCAATTCTGTCTGACTTTTTAATGATAAGTTCGCGTACTTTTGCAGCCTTACCAATTTTACCACGTAAGTAGTAAAGTTTTGCACGACGTACTTTACCAGGTCTTACAAACTCAACTTTTGCAATACGAGGTGAGTGAAGTGGGAACACACGTTCTACA
>CAYJJW010000011.1:0-24046 GCA_964370555.1 uncultured Treponemataceae bacterium
TTGGTATTGCAAAACGCATTTGGAAAGGCGGAACAGACAGAGGTTGTATAGAAGGCCCCCGTATCTATAAACGAAATGGGTACTATTACATTGTGTGTGCCGAAGGTGGAACAGGCTACGGACACTGTGTAACTGTTGGCCGCTCTAAAAACATTTGGGGACCTTACGAAAGCGATCCTCAAAATCCTGTAATTACATCAACACCAAAAAACTTTAACGGTCGTCAAGACGATTGGTTTTTAAAAACACAACACTATTACCCCGATTCAATTCTTCAAAAGTCAGGACACGGTTCATTGGTAGAAACCCCAAACGGCGAATGGTACATGACACACTTAACAGCTCGCCCCTTTTTACCAGAATTACGCTGTACACTGGGAAGAGAAAGTGGCATCCAAAAAATGATGTGGACAGATGACAATTGGATAAGAATGGCAGATGGTACAAACATGGCAAAAATTGAAGTTCCACCACCAAACTTACCGGTTCACCCCTACCCACAAGAAAACGACTATGAAAACTTTGAAGGCGAGTGGAATGTAAATTTTATTTCGCCCAGAACAGATTGGAAAAACTGGTCGAGCACTACAGACAGAAAAAGCTTTTTGCGTATAAAGGGTCAACAATCTCTTTGTTCACTTGATAGAGTTTCTCTTATTGCTCGCCGCCTTACAACAGTACACTGTAATTTCGGAACAAAAGTGGAGTTTACCCCAGAGTGCTATCAACATTCTGCAGGCCTTGTTCTCTACTATGACAACATGAACTGGATGTATTTACGCATGTACTATAGCGACACACTTTCATCTCCTGCCATTGCGCTGATGCAATGCGATAACGGCGAAAAAAGAGAGCTTTTAGAAACTAGGCTTGCAATAAAAGATGGAACTATCGTAAACATGAAAGTTTCCATACACGACAGGGAAACACAGTTTTATTATCAACTTAATTCAAACGAAGCTTTTGAAAATATAAACTGGATTCCTATAGGAGAAGTAATAGATACAAGCATTTATTCAGATGAATACAGTAAACATGGTGAGTTTACCGGAACTTTTGCAGGAATGTGTTGTACCGATACCCAAAACAAACGAAAGTTTGCCGACTTTGAGTATTTTTACTTTAAGAATGTATAAGTTACCAAAAGGGTTTCCTCAAGGGGAAACCTTTTTTTATCTAAACAATACAAACTCTCCTACTTTTTGATAACGTAAAATATCTTCTTTATCACGAAGGGAAGGATAGCAAGAAAAAACATAAATGCTTTTTTTTCTGCTTTCTGTCATAATAATTTCTACATCATTATGCCCAATAGTTTGTGCATAATATGAAGCTATTTGTATCTCCCCATCTTCAGATTCTTCTTTATTTACGCTATAAAATCTTGTATCATGTATATTTGAAAAATCATCAGCAATTTCTTTGAACTTATTTAAATCCTTTAAAGAAGAATAAGCTATTGCAGCCGTTTTAACCAAAGAAAGATTTAAAAGACAATATGTTTCAACTTTTTCACTATCACCTGAAAGTCTCTTACCAAAATAAAGCCTATACTCTCCTTGGCAAATTAAATGTAAAGGAATAAAATCATATTTTTCAATACTGTCTTTTTCTAAAACTACTTCTAAGGTCAAAGCAACCTTTGTTTTTAATGCGTTAATAAATGAAGTTTCAATACTTGCATCAAAACTATCCTTAAAAACAGAAGGAAGAACACTAATAGAAGAATTTGAAAGACTCTCTTTTGTATCGTTCTCTTCAGCACATTCAGGTAATACTTCTTTCATAAAAGAGAGTAAAAGCATTCTTTGCCAATCAGGAATTATCATTTCATGCGGCAAGGCAATATTTTCATTAAAATATGTATCCGCTTCTCCATCAAAGATGTTTAGAAAAAAATCATCTGTTGAATAAAAATACCCTCTTTTTTTTGAATCATATTTTATTGGAGCTTTATATTTATGACGTAATTCAGATATATCTGACGCAATTGTGCGTGGGTCTATTTTTTTATTATTTTCTTTTTCAAAATCCTTTGCAAGCGAAGTTGCAGAAGGATAGGTTTTATCTCTTATTTTTTTATCTATGAAAATTTTTCTCTGCACAGAAGTTTTAAAAGCACGCATTATATTTCCTTAATGTAAATATTGTAAATACTTTTAATTCATAATACTAGTATGAAAAGAAAAATTAATTATATTGACTAAACTATATAATAATGATATTATTTTTCATGTTTGATTAGAAACCAAAAGGATTATATATGAAAAACACACAATTATTAAAAGGCGAATTTATTTTGTCAAAAGCAAACCTCCATTGGATTACTTTTATTCCCTCAATAATAATTATGTATATATCACTTATTGCTTTTTTGATAACAAAAATACATTATATTCTTCTATCACCCATAATCATAATTATCCCGTCTTTATTGCAATATTTATTATCAAACATTGCAATAACAAATAAAAGAATAATCGGTAGTACCGGAACAATTAAGAGAAAAATCATATCAATTCCATTAGAAAAAATAAAAAGTATTGTAGTTCATGAATCTAACTTTGAAAAAAAAATAGGGTGTGCTACTTTAGTTATTTCATCCTACTCAGACTCATATACTATTGCATATATTGTAAAAAAAGATTTTTTTCAAAAAGAACTCATGGAAGCGCTAGGTATTGATGGCAAGTAACAAAGTACGTTAACCAATAAAATACAAAGGTTAACGTACTTGACTTTAAACATCTTTTACGTTAACCTACTTATACTTATGGTTAACGTAAAAACACAATCCATATATGAAAATCTCTCAACAAAAAGTGCTGTTTTGCATATCCTAAGAGAACATACCGATAGTTTTCTTTCCGGAGAAAAAATTGCCGACGCAATTGGTAAAAGTCGCGTTTCGGTATGGAAAGCAATACAAGCTTTAGAAGAAGCAGGCTACGGCATTGAAAGCCAAACAAGTGGAAGGCAACGTGGCTACACACTCATTGATGATATAAAAGATGCTTTATATGAATGGGAGTTTTTAGAAAACGAACCTTTAGTTCGCTATTTTGATTCGGTAGAATCTACCATGAATGAAGCTAGAAAAATTGCTATGGGCGAACAAGCATGTGAAAATGACTTTTACATTATTGTAGCAGATACTCAAACAAAGGGAAGGGGAACAAAACATAAACAATGGGAATCTCCAAAACAAGGGCTTTTTTTTACGCTTTTAATTACAAAAGAAATAGAAACCTGTTACGTTCACATCCTCACCGCAATTGCTCAAATAGCACTAGCAAAGACTTTAAATACCATAATAAAAAATACCATTTCTAAAAATAAAAGAGATGATTTTAAAACACTAAAACCATTTCGCACTCGTTGGCCAAATGACATTTGGGCATACCCAAACAATGAAAAAACAAGCGGAAAAATTGCAGGTATTTTAACTGAATATGTAAGCTGTGGAAACCTTACCGAGTGGTGTTCTCTTGGCATTGGATTAAATATTGAAACTGCAGAAAAAGAAAAAAAGATAGCATCTTTTTGTGAAGTTTTAGATTACTACAACATAATAAAACCAATTGCACGAAAAGAAATATTAAACATATTCTTAAAAGAGTTTAAAGAGCTTTTTTCTATGCTCAATAAAACCTCAAGAATAAAAAAAAGATGGAATCTTTACTGTGCCGACATTGAAACAAAGGTAAAAATCAAAAATGATAAAGATGATTTTATCTTTGATGGAATCGACAATTACGGTTGGGCGGTGCTATCAAATGGCAAAAAAATCGCACCAGGCGAAAAACAAATTATAAAAGATTAGAACTATAGGAGAAAAAATGAGTTCATCAAAAAAAATGACAGCGCCCATTCTAATAGCATTATTTACAGCCCTTGTATCGGTTGGAAGTTTTATTCACATTCCAATGCCGGGAGGAGTGCCTGTTGTAATTCAAGACATGCTTGCTCGACTCAGTGGCTTACTTTTAGGGCCCCTCTATGGCGGACTAGCAGTTTTACTTTTTTTAATTTTAGGCATTTTGGGCTTCCCTGTTTTTTCAGGGAAAGCAGGAATTCAAGTAATTTTAAGTGGTCCAACCGGTGGCTTTTTAATAGGCTACTTTGTTGCATCTATTCTTGGTGGGATAATAATCAAATTTTTCTACCCAACAATTCTTACAAGCGATGATGACAATACAAAAAAGCGAAAAAACATTGCTCAGTGGATAATTGTAACAATTGCATCCCTTTCTGGAACACTTTGCGTTTTTGCATTTGGAATTCCAGGTTTTATGATGGTTACAGGAAACGATCTTGTAACATCGCTTCCTTATGTTCTCACCCCCTTTATTCCGGGAACAATTGTTAAAACTCTATTAGCCGTAGTTTTGGCAAAAAAGTTTATTCCAGTAATTAAAAATTATTTATAGGACAACAATGGCATTAATTGAAGTAAAAAACATATCCAAAACATTCCCAAACGGCACTGAAGCTCTAAACGATGTTTCGTTTGAAGTTCATAAAGGAGACTTTATTGTTATTGGAGGCTCAAATGGATCCGGAAAAAGTGTTCTTATGTCGATTATTGCAGGACTCGAAGATGCAAGCAAGGGTGAAATTGTAAACAATGCAAAAGAGCATGGCATTCGAGAACACGTAGGCTTAGTGTTTCAAGATGCCGATGCTCAAATTTTAGGTGAAACGCCCGAAGAAGATGTAGCCTTTGGGCCAAAAACAATGCGACTTCCAAAAGATGAAATTGCAAAAAGAGTAAACGATGCAATCGAGCACTGTGGATTAACGCATCGAAAGCACAACCCTGCGCGCCTTTTATCGGGCGGTGAAAAAAGAAGACTCGCTGTTGCAGGCGTTATTGCAATGGAATGTGAAATAATTATTATGGATGAGCCTTTTGCAAACCTCGATTGGAACGGAGTGCAACACGTATGTGCTATTTTAAAACAACTAAAAGAAGAAGGCAAAACACTCGTTGTTCTTACCCACGAGCTTGAAAAAATCCTTGCCCTTGCAAGTCGATTTATCGTGTTAGATAGAGGCCTCATTCGCTTTGATGGTACAGTAAGCGACGGATTAAAACAGAATTTAACAGAATGGAGCATTAGAAATCCACTTACTGCGTACAAGTCTATAAACGATTTACTGTGGGATTAATATGACAGCATTATTTACCTATAGAAGAGGAACAACAATTGTTCATAAAGCGCCCCCTATTCTAAAACTTGCAATTCTTTTAGCGCTTTCAATTACCGTAAACTCTTCTATAGCAAACCTTTCAGATTGGATAGTTTTAACAGCATATTCTGTTTTAGCATTTTTGTTTTTTATTCTTTCAAAAACGCCTTTGAATCATTTAAAAAAATTGAACTTTATTATTTTTATGGGGCTATTTGTTACTTTTTTTAGAGTTGTTCGTTTTGCCCCTTTTTCTGCCGATTTTGCACAAATTCCGCATGGAATACTATATACAGCGCGCTTTTTTATTGCAACAGTCTTTGTGCTCATTTTTTTTGAAACAACTTCAACCTCCCAAATTACCGATTCATTTCAAAAAATCCAAGACATCATTGCTACGATATTTCCACCTTTTAAAAAATTCTTTTACAAACACAATCCCGCACGTATAATGGGATTAGCTATAGGATTTATACCAAGAGTTTTTGCAACATGGGAAAAGGTACGTCTTGCAAGCCTTGCCCGTACACACATTAAAAAGCAAAACCGCGTTAAGAACTTCATTTTTATTATTGAAGTACAATTTTCTGCCCTTCTTTCTTGTATGATAAATGTCGCCGAAACCACTCGCAAAGCCGTCATTAACAGAAGCGAAGATTTGTAGCGGTTTACAAAAGGTACCTTTTTCTCTATAATACTTTGTATGAAAACGTCAAAAACATTGATGGCAACACTCCGTGAAGTACCATCAGAAGCAGTTATTGCAAGTCACCAATTAATGTTACGCGCAGGACTTTTGCGAAAGCTTGGAAACGGTCTTTTTGCATACCTTCCCTTTGGCTTAAAAGCCTTTAGAAAGGTTGAAAACATTGTGCGAGAAGAAATGGATAGAATCGGAAGCTTAGAATGTAAGCCTTCTGTAGTTGTACCGGGAGAACTTTGGCAAGAATCGGGCCGATGGGATACCATGGGCGCAGGTCTTTTACGCACAACAAACCGTGTAAACCAAGATTTAGTAGTTAGCCCAACAGCAGAAGAAGCGTTTACTCACTTGGTTCGTGAAGAACTTTCTTCTTACAAACAACTGCCATTAAACTTATATCAAATAAACACAAAATATAGAGACGAAATTAGACCTCGCTACGGCGTAATGCGCGGACGTGAGTTTACCATGAAAGATGCATATTCTTTCCATGCAACACAAGAAAGCTTAGACGAAACATACGACGATTTTGCAAAAGCATACAGAAGAGTGTTTAAGCGCCTTGGCTTAACTGTTATTCCTGTTTCTGCAGACTCAGGTGCAATGGGAGGAACAGGGTCAGAAGAGTTTATGGTGGAAAGCGCAGTAGGCGATGACACATTAATTCTTTGCCCAAAATGTAATTACGCTGCAAACACCGAAAAAGCAGAATGTTCACCAGACACTCCTGTAAATAAAGACGGAAAAGCACAAGTCGCAACCGATAAGGCTTGTGAAGAAATTGCGACACCGAATGTTCGCACCATAGACGAGCTTGTAGCGTTTTTGCAATCAAATGCACAAAGTTTTATTAAAACACTTATTTATAAGCTCGACAATGCAGAAGAATCATTCGTGGCAGTTTGTATCCGTGGCGACTTAGACGTAAGCGAAACAAAACTTTGCTCATTTATGAAAGCAAGTGGAGCAGAACTTGCAAGCGATGCCGACTTACAAACTATTACCGGTGCACCAATGGGCTTTGCAGGCCCTGTTGGCTTAAAAGGAATAAAAATCTTGGCAGATAAAACTGTTATGGATATGCACGACTGTGTTACTGGTGGTTTAAAAGCCGATGTTCACATTCAACACGTGGAGCCAAACCGCGACTTCACTCCAGACTTTATTACAGATGTTCGGGTTGTTGTTGCAGGCGAAAAATGTGTAAACTGCCAAACAGAGCTATACAGTAAAAAAGGTAACGAGCTTGGACATATTTTTAAGCTCGGAAAAAAATACACAGAGTCTATGGGCGTAACATACTTAGACGAAAACGGAAAACAACAAATTCCAACCATGGGCTGTTACGGAATTGGAGTGGATAGAGCCCTCGCTTCTATAATTGAAGAGCACCACGACGAAAAAGGCCTTGTATGGCCAATGACTGTTTCGCCGTACCAAGTAGCAATTGTTCCAATTAAGTACGACGGCGAAATGAAAAATGTGGCAGACGATTTATACAAAACGCTTCAAGAAAAAGGCTTAGAAGTTCTTTTGGATGACAGAAACGAGCGCCCTGGTGTTAAGTTTAACGACATGGACTTGCTTGGTATTCCTGTTAGAATTGTTGTTGGTGAAAAAAATCTTCCAAACCTCGAAGTTAAAATTCGAAATGAAGAAAGTCCTGAACTTTTAAGCATCGAAGCAACAATTGAAAAAGTTGTAAGTCATGTACAAACAGAGCTAACAAAACTAAACGATATTTCCGATATTTAATATAAGAGGTCACCTCAAATGAGGTGACTTTTTTTTACCGTATATTCAATATAAATGAGGTACTCATGAAAAAAACACTTTTACTTATCCCCTTTCTTTTTATAACACTTTTTGCCTTTGCAATTCCGGGAGTACAAGATATTATCCCAACTGAATCAGGCCAATTTGTGTATTACAGAGACTACTCTTTTACAACTGAAACATACATAGGATTTTTACAGTACGACAAGGGAACCTACGCCATTCGCTACTATGCACCAAACCCTGAAATTGGGTCTTCAGAAATCGAACTACTTATAACCATAGACACAAGCCAAAACTATGTTCTAATGACCGGTGAAAAAATTGTAAGTGATGTAACAATGGATGACAACACCACAATCAATTATCTTCATGATTTATTTTATGAATTTTCTTCCCGTCGAAAAAAAGTTCACTTTCCTGTAGTAGCTTCTACAGACTTAGAAAAACTTAGAAATCTTGCAAATACCCTACAAGATAGCACAATAACAAGAAGCGAAGACTTTTATCAATATGGGGGAGATGTTACTATGGAATATGACTTTTCAATTCCTATTTTTAACCTCCGAAGTATTTTATCAAATGACACACTCTTATTAGAAGCAGTTACAATGGGACAATTGATAGAAACCGCAGATACATCTTTTTCTGAGTTTACTGGATTTCCTACTATTCCATCAAGCAACATAAATACAAGTTTAAAGCAAAATAACATGGAATCATTATGGAAAGAAAACGAAAATAATTTTTGGTTTATAAATGATGATGCATTATTATATTCCTATGACATTGAAATGACACAGGAATTTTTTACCGACCAAAGCTATGGAATATTTGACTTTTTAGCAAGAAAATTGTCATTGAGTGTTGCGCCTTCTTACGTGTATTTACCTTTACAACATACATATGAAAACGAAGATAGCCTTATTGTATCAAATGTGATTTATCTTCCACAAAGCAATACATTTACAAAGGATACAAAAATTATAAATCCACCTGCAGAAAATGAAGGTGGAGTATCACTCTATGCACTTACTTCAATAAGCGCCTTTTATGAGTTTTACAACGCAAACAAAGATTATTTTGAAGAAAAAATAGAATCTTTTGTAAAATAAACTACTTAAAATCTGTTCTTGATAACGGAGATCCAATCCAAACCCCGTCATTGCCAAGGTACGAACTTTGTTCACCCTCAATAAAAAACCTAACATTTTTTATTGTACTAAAGGCTGTGGCGGTATATACTACTTGCATTAGTTGTGCTAAGTATCCATCCACTCCATATTGATTAAAAGAAAATTCTTCACTTAGATTTACTAGCGCTGTTCCATCTTGTATTGAAACCGACAAAAGTCTTGTTCCGGAAGGAATAAATGACATATAGTCTTTACTCTTTTCATCTGAATTTGGGCCTGCCAGCAGGGCTTGTAATGATGCTGTTAAAGGAGTTGTACTTTTAGGCACTACACGTGTACTTTCTTTTCTTTCAACAGTCCCATCACCATTAACAAACACAAAATATAAACTTTGTTTAGAGGTAACAGTTTGCACCACTTCAGGTTTTTCTTCTTGTGTTTCAACAGTAGAAGAAATAGAAATATCTTCCTTTATTTCTTCTTTAGGCTCAATGCTTTCAATATTTGTCGGTTCTTCTTCGATTGATTCCTTTATAGAAGAATCAATTATTTCAGGCAAAGTAATGGTTTCAGACTCTATGCTTTCAGGCATAGCTTCCTTTTCACCCAACACAATAATATCATCAGAATCTTCTTTTTGCTCCGGTAAATTATAGTTTTCAATAAAGGCAGGTTGCTCTCCAAAAACATGCACAAAAAACTCTGTTTCTTTTAATATGCGAACAATATTATCTTGATTTACAAGAAAAACAATTAATAAAATAAGGGCAAGCACAATCCAAAAAACTGCCGCAATACCTGCTTTTTTTCTTTTATCTGAAGAATCACTCATAATGTAATTATAATGGAAACCCCTTTATTTGTACAGATAGAACCTAAATTATTATGTAACTATTTTTGCCTTAGTCTTTGCATCTACAGGAAGTTGTGCGATTTTTTCTTTTGAAAGAGTACAAGCAATTGCATCGCCAGAAGCATATTGATTTTTTCCTTCCATTGCTAAAGTTAAACCCCAAGAGGCACAGGCATAACGCCCTTTTTTCTTCCCTTTATCACCAAACGGTATAATTATAGGATCAGATACTATTCGAATAGTATTAGATTTTTTTTCTATACTTTTAGAGCTTGTTGCAAATACAAAACTAATAGAAGCTCTATCTTTTGTAAGTCCAGCACTTGTGGACATTTTTTGTAAACCTTTTGGAGCAACACTTCCATCTAATACAAAGTGACACCACTTTTGCCCCTTTCGACCATCCATGGGGCACTTTTCATCGTGCGTACATGGCGACAAAATAGAAAAACCTTTTCGCATCATAAAGTCGCGCAATAACGAAACAAAACGAGCAGAACGCGGAATTCCCGGCTCTGCAATAAAAAAGAGGCTTTCCTTTTCAGCATACTGCAATAAAGATGTTCCGTATTTTTTAGAAAGCTCTTCCAGTGGTTTGTTTGTATTCCAAAAAAGTTCATTAAACATATTTGCACATGTTACAAAACGCGCGGGATGCTTTATTTTTGTTCCCATTTCGCCCTTAATGCGCATTACGCTCCATTCAGCTCCTGGAAGTTTTGCCATAACAGACAATAAAATATTTTCTCCCAGCGTAAGGGCATTTTGAGAAGTATCTACACAGTACCAGGTAAGTTTTTTATTTCGTAAATCAGGTCTTGCTAAATAAAGCGCAATGGGTAGTGTAAGTGGACCTGAGCCCAAATCTAAGCAATAATCCCCATCTTTTATTCCGGAAAAAGCATCATCACTCAAAGCTGTAAAAACAGATGTAAGGCGCACCAAATTCCACCACATAAAGTAGCGAGTATATGCAGAAAGACGCGCTGCTTCATTCATATAACCGGACTTCCTACTTGAACGATCATCGGTTAATTCATGAGAAAGCTGCCTAATATTTTGAGGAAGAAGTCGTAGCTGTTTTGATGAAAGAGATTGTACCCCTTGCATTATTCCATCGAAAGAATCTAAAACCTTTTGCGCCTCTGCATCCAGAGTCGAAAACAAAGATTTTTTTTCTGTGGAATTGTTCATTAGTTTTTTCCTTTTCGTTTTTCCCTAATTTTTGTATATAAATCAAGTAAATCAGAACGCATACTATTTATTTCGGGAATGACTGTTTGAGCCAAAGATGAAAGAGAAGCATCCGAAATAATTTGATTTCGGGCACCCTCAATAGTAAATTTTTTTTCTGTAATAAGATAGTTAAGTCTAAAAATTAATTGAATATCAGTTTTTGTATAATAACGCCTTCCGCCATCCCCCTTTGAAGGAGAAAAAGACGGTATCACTTCTTCCCAATAGCGTAATGTATGAGCCTTTACACCTGTAATCTCTTCAACTTCGCCAATTGAGAACCCTGCCATACATTACCCTCGGTCTTCCCACTTTTTCCTACTTGCTTTTAATTCAACCAAAACAGGAATTTTTGAGTAACCTAAGTCCTCGCGTATTTTATTTCTAATATACGAAAGATACGAAGCCGGTAAATAATCAGGTCTCGTTGCAAAAAGTAAAAAGCTTACAGGATTTACATTTGTTTGCACAATGTAACGAACCTTTACTCTTCCAGGCCCTGTAGAATGAGGAGGAGCTGCCGCAACCCAATCTGTTAAAGCGGTATTAAGAGAAGCAGTATCTACCTTTCGGGTGAGTTGATTATATAATTCAATAGCAGTATTTAATAGTGGTTTTATTCCACTATTTTCAAGCGCCGATATTTGTACTATTGGAACATAGGCCATATGACCAAACATAATTCGTATATATTCTTCTGCCTTTCTGGCTGTTTTTCGCTCTTGATCTTGGGTATCCCACTTATTTAAAACAAAGATTATTCCACAACCTCTGTCATTTGCAAGTCCTATAACCTTTTTATCTTGCTCTGTTAATCCCTCTTGAGCATCAATAAGATATAAAACAACATCAGCCCTATTTAATGTTTTAATAGCACGGTTTACAGAGTAGTATTCAACATTTTCTTTTACTTTTGCTTTTCGTCTAATTCCTGCAGTATCAAGAACTTGAAAATTCTTTCCCTTATGCATAAAATAGCCTTCAACAACATCACGGGTTGTTCCCGCATAATCGCTTACAATTGAAGCCTCTGTGCCTGTTAATAAATTACAAAGAGTAGATTTTCCCGTATTTGGCTTTCCCATAACAGCAAGCTTAATAAGCTCTTTTTCTTCGCCTTCTTTAACGCGAGAAAAATCCATCTTTGAAATAAGAAGATCACAAAGCTCAGGAATATGATCGCCATGCTCTGCAGAAATACAAAGTAAATCGTTAAATCCAAATCGGTGAAAGTTATACGCTTCGCTTTCAAAGCGCCCACCCTCTGTTTTATTTACTGCGGCAACTACCTTGTTCCAATATGGGCGCAAGAGTGCAATAAACTCTTCATCTTCACCGGTAGTTTCGGTGGCATCAAGAAGTAACAATATAAGGTCTGCTTTTTTTAAAGACTCAAGTGTTTTTTGCACTACAAGTTCATCCAAAACAGCTTCCATTGTACCAATTTCTCGGTCGAGCTTAAATCCACCGGTATCCATAATTCTAACCGGTTTATCTGCAATAAAAGCTTCTTCTTCAACAGGATCTCTTGTTACACCCGGTGTAGGGTCTGTTATTACTCTTCTTTGATGCAAAAGTCTATTGAATAAGGTTGATTTTCCAACATTTGGACGTCCAACAATAACAAGAAGAGGAAGGTTTTTATATGTTACTTTTTTTTCTAAAGAAAAACCTTCATCATGTTCTTCTTCATTTTTTCTTCTTTTCATATTATTCCTACTGTTTGAAGACGATTTTTAAACCATACCTTCATACACAAGAAGTTCTTTTGCATCCACCGTAACGGTTAAACCATTTTCAAAAACTTTTGATGCATCTCTTACTTGTGATAACCAGACTAAATTTGGATTAATTAAATTCATAACTTCCGGACTAAGAAGATTTTCACCCTCTGCTATTACACAATCAACAACACGCAAAAGAGGTAAGAATTCTTCAGTAATATCGGGACAAAGAAGTATTTCCCCAACTTTTTTCCCAATGCTTAAAAATGCTTCTTCACCGCTACTTGCTCGTACAATACGACCACTAACGCGTGTTCTTTTGGGATTAGCACTTCCACCTACAGACCCACGTCCTAAAATATTTCCTACTAGCAATATTCTAACAGTATTTGTCATTACTGGGCTTGAAAGAGGTATTCCTGCACAAACAACAACTCTATCAGTGAATGCAACAGCCTTATTATCTATTGCGATTTTTACAGCTGTTTGAATCATTTCTTCAGAATCACTAGCAATATTTGTGATAAAAGGAAAAACACCCCAATGCAATTGTAATTGGCGAGCGCTTTTTTCTTTTGTTGTCATTGCTAAGATTGGTTGCTCCGGCCTAAACATACTTAAGGTTCGAGCAGTATTTCCACTCAAGGTAGGAGCTATCATTGCAGCAGCCTCTATATCGCGAGCGGTCACATACGCACTGTGAGCTGTTATTTGTGACATATTTTCACGGCGAATGAGTGATTTTCGCTCCCTCATTTTCATTTTAAACTCAAGAGAGGGTTCCACCGCTGTAGCTATTCTGTTTAAAGTTTCTACCGCTTCTACAGGATAGGAGCCATTTGCTGTTTCCCCAGAAAGCATAACAGCATCTGTTCCATCTAAAATAGCATTGGCAACATCGGTAAGTTCTGCTCGAGTTGGTCTTGGATTTACAATCATTGAATCAAGCATTTGAGTTGCTGTTATAACAGGCTTTCCGGCTTTATGACATTCAGCAATTATATGCTTTTGTGCTAATGGAATACGTTCTGTTGGAAGTTGAACTCCCAAATCACCACGGGCAACCATAATACCATCAGAAGCTTCAATAATCTCTTTTATATTATCTAAACCTTCTTCATTTTCAATTTTTGATATAATTCTTGCCTTTGAACCAAGATAAGTTAAGTATTCTCTAATTTCTACAACTTCGGAGGCAAAACTCACAAAACTTGCAGCTATAAAATCAACATCCATACTTACGCCAAAAGCTATATCAGCCTTGTCGTTTTCTGTCATAATTGGAAGACCTGCATGAAGTCCAATAATATTTACGTTTTTTTTACTTCCAATTTCTGCATCATTTTTTACGGTACAAACAACTTCTTTTCCGTCATTTTTTTCAACTTCTAATTCTAACAATCCATCTGCAATTAAAACTCGAATTCCTTTATGTGCACGAGAAGGAAAGTCTTTCCAGTTTAATGCTATTTTTCCGGGCTTTTTTTCACTTGCAGAAGTAGTAGGTGTATCATCAACAGTAACAATGACCGTTTCCCCTGTGTGAAACGAAACCTTTCCACCATCGACTACATTGCCAGTTCTAATCTCAGGACCTTTTGTATCTAATAAAAGAGCAACTGTTTTTCCGAGCTTTTTAGCACAACGTTTTACTCTTTCCATACGTGCACGATGTTCCTCATGATCACCATGAGAAAAATTAAATCGGGCAACGTTCATTCCGCTTAGAATTAGTTTTTCAACTATTTCATCATTTTCTATAGCGGGACCCATTGAACAAACAATTTTGGTTTTTCTTGAAAACATATGCTTAGTATACTCCAAATTTTACCTCTATGCAAGTAGTTGCAAAAAAAGGATGCGTTCGAAAAGAATTAAATACATTTGTATTATATCTACTTGATTTTCCTCTTAAAGTCTGTTAAATTTGTTTTACTTTTTTTACTTGAATTTGGGAAAAAATAGTATTATACTATATATGGATGGAAAAACGATGAATCCAAAATTTGATAATGAAGCAAACAGTTCTGCAGCTATTGATGAACAGCTTAAAGAACCGACTCATTACAGAGTTATTTTGTTAAATGATGATTATACAACAAAAGAATTTGTTACCGAAATTTTGATAGACGTTTTTCAAAAAAGCCATGAAACTGCAGTACTTTTAATGGAAAAGGTACATGTAGCGGGATCTGCAGAAGTTGGAGTATATTCTTACGATATTGCAATAACCCGTGTTTCACTCACACTTCAGTCGGCACGAGAACAAGGATACCCTTTGCAATGTAAAATTGAAGAGTGCTGATAAAAGTTTTTGGAGGATATTGTGAAAATATCGGAACAACTAAAAAAAGTGCTTGAACAAGCCTTTAACTTTGCACGAAAATCAAATCATGAGTTTTTAACTCCCGAACATATATTATATGCTTCATTAAATAACGATTATGTACTTAACCTTTTATTACTCTGTGAAACAGATGTAATTTATGTAAGACAATCGCTCGAAAAATATTTACAGGACAAAATTCCACAAACTGCTAACAAAGCACCTATTGAAACAATGGGATATCAATCTGTTATGGGTAGAGCAATTATGCATTGTGCCTCTGCCGACAAACAAGTTCTTGATCTTGTTGATATTATTGTTAGTATGCTCGACGAACAGAAAAACCACTGTAGTTTTTACTTAAAAAAAGCAGGTTTAACAAGAATTCAGCTTTTAGAAGCAATTGGATATGCAAAACAAGAAGGTAACGAAGACGGATTTATAACTGAAACAACTCAAGAAAATTCACCTGAAGAAAGCTACCCTTCAAATGAACACGTGCAGCCAAAAAAAATAATTATAACTCACACAAATCAGCAAGGTGAAAAACAAAATCAAAAAAAATCACTGTTACAACAATACACAAAAGATCTTATTGCTGAAGCAAACGCAGGAAAACTGGAAAAACTCATAGGTAGAGAAGATGAACTTTTACGAACGATGCAAGTACTTTGCAGACGTTCAAAAAACAATCCTATTCATGTTGGAGAGCCGGGCGTTGGAAAAACAGCTATTACAGAAGGGCTTGCACAAAGAATTGCTTCAGGTGATGTTCCAGAACTTCTTAAAGACTATAGCCTTTACAGTTTAGATATGGGAACACTTATTGCAGGTGCAAAATTTAGAGGCGACTTTGAAGAGCGAATAAAAAAACTCACTGAAGAATTACTAAAAAAAGAAAACTGCATATTATTCATAGATGAAATTCATTCTATCATTGGAGCAGGATCTACATCTGCAGGCAACTTAGACGCCTCAAGTTTATTAAAACCAATGCTCACTGCCGGAAAGATTCGATGCATAGGCTCAACAACCTATGATGAATATTCAAAAATATTTGAAAAAGACAGAGCCCTTGCAAGACGTTTTCAAAAAATAGATATCATAGAGCCTTCAACAGAAGAAACACTTTCTATGCTAAAAGGACTTGCCCCGCACTATGAAAAACACCATGGGGTAACATACTTAGAAGAATCAATTCAAGCAGCAGTAGAGCTTTCTTCATTATATATCACCGATAGATTTCTACCGGATAAGGCAATCGATGTTATAGATGAAGCAGGTTCCTGGATGCGATTACATGGAAAAACAATTAAAGATTCAGATGCAACTGGTAAACAAAAGGTAAAAAATCCTGAAAATATTGTAGATGTATCACTCATTGAAAAAACTGTTGCCCGAATTGCAAAAATTCCTGAGAAAACAGTAAACACCGATGAAAAAGAAAAACTAAGAACGCTTAATTACGATTTATCAAACATGGTTTTTGGCCAAAACAAAGCTCTTGAAGCAGTTGTAACGGCCGTAAAACGTTCCAGGGCCGGTTTTTCAAACACCGAAAAACCATCAGGTTGCTTTTTGTTTGTTGGGCCTACAGGAGTAGGAAAAACAGAACTTGCAAAAAGTCTTTCTGAATGTTTAGGAACAAAACTTTTGCGTTTTGACATGAGTGAGTATCAAGAAAAACATACGGTAAGTCGTTTAATAGGTTCTCCTCCGGGATATGTAGGATTTGAAGAAGGCGGCCTTTTAACTGGAGCTGTTAGAAAAGATCCTCATGCCATTATTTTACTTGATGAAATAGAAAAAGCTCACAGTGATATTTATAATATTTTACTTCAAGTTATGGACTATGGGTCTCTTACCGATAACCAAGGACGAAAAGCAGACTTTAGAAATGCAATGATTATTATGACAAGTAATGCAGGAGCACGAAACATAAACACATCACTCATTGGTTTTGGTGAGCGAAAAGAGTCTGAACAAGCTGTTTTTGATGCTGTAGAAAAAGCTTTTAGCCCAGAGTTTAGAAACAGACTTGATGCCGTTATAGCTTTTGGTCATCTAGACAAAGAAATTATGTGCGATATTGCAAACAAAGAAATTGGAAAACTTAATACTCGCCTTGAAAATCAAAATGTATATATCGATGTAAACACTGAAGCCCTTCTCTTTCTTACCGAAAAAGGATATAGTCAAGAGTTTGGCGCCAGAAACATGAGTAGAACTATTGATGAATACATTGCAGGCCCACTTGTGGATGAAGTGCTTTTTGGTAAACTTTCAAAAGGTGGCAAAGTAAAAGTAAGTGTTAAAGGCGATAAAATTGTTTTAGCATGCACACAAGCAAAAAAAGTTAAATCAAAAGCAGTTACTGTGTAATGCAAAATAGCAAAAATCCTTCTTATAAGGATGATTTTCCTCAACTATCAATTGATGATTGGTTTCAGTTTCCTCCATTTGAAGATGGCGATGACGGTGTTATTGCCTTTGGAGGAAACTTATCTCCTGGAATGCTTTTATCTGCCTACATGCAAGGAATTTTCCCCTGGTACAATGAAGCTGAAAATCCTGTATGGTGGTCTCCTAATCCACGCTTTGTTTTACTACCAAATGAATTACATATTCCCACACGATTAAAAAGAACCTTAAAATCGGCAGCATTTAGCTATTCAATGAATGAATGCTTTTTAGAAGTTATACAAAACTGCGCCATTGCAAAAAGAGAAGGTCAGGACGGAACGTGGATTTTAGATGAAGTGATAAAGGCCTATACGGAACTTCACAGGCTTGGATTTGCTCATTCCTTTGAAGTATGGCAGACAAACAGCAATGGAGAAAAAATTCTTGCAGGTGGATTTTACGGCGTTCTACTGGGACAAGTTTTTTGTGGAGAGTCAATGTTTTCTCTTGTTCCCGATGCTTCAAAATGCGCCTTTGTACATTTTGTAAAAAACTTTATCACCTGTGGTGGAAGCCTGATTGATTCACAAGTATATACCGACCATCTCGCCCGTTTCGGCGCAAAAAATATTAGCCGAGATGCTTTTTTAAGACTAGAACAAGCATTTTTAACAAAAAATCTTATTAAAGATATAAGTGAGTGCTATTAAAGAACTCCTTCTTTTTTCTTTTGTTCAATAAGTACTTCCTCTGAACAAGCATTACCTACGTTAAAGTATCTCACTGTTCCCTTCCCTGCATTTTTAGCTTCATACATAGCAATATCGGCATTATGCAATAATTCATTTGATGTTTTTCCATCAACAGGATACTTAACCGCTCCAATACTACAACCGCAAGAAATTGATTTACCCTCAAAGGAACATGTGTCAGTAAAATCTTTCATAATAGATTTTATTGATGTAAAAATATTTTGGTAATTTTCTGCACCTGAAAGAAGCACAACAAACTCATCTCCACCATTGCGATATGTTTTACATTCTACAACAGTATTTTTTCCTAAACGTACACTAATTTCTTTAAGAAGAGCATCTCCTGCTGCATGCCCTAGTGTATCATTAATTTCTTTAAACCCGTCAAGATCACAAAATAACATGCACCATTCTTTTCCAAACAATGTTTTATCTTCAATAAATAAATCGAGGTCTTTTAACAGTTTTCGTCTATTTGCAAGGCCCGTTAATGCATCGCAGTTTGCAAGTTTTTGAACCAATAGTTCATTATTTTTATTTTCTGTTATATCAACACTGGCAACCAAGTGGGCAAGTCTTCCATCTACCCAGGGAAAAGCAGAACTAAATACACGAAACCAAGAACCGTCAAAAGGACGCTGATAATCCCATGAGTATGTATTGGTAGGTTTTCCTTCATCATCAATTAATTTTAACTGCGGACAAAAATCGCACGGGCCCGTTTTGTCATCAAAAATTGACGCCCAACACTTTTTACCCATCATATTTTTAACCCCACCGTAAGGAGCTGCCATACTTTTATTAACATATAAAATTTCATGGTTATAAAAATCATTTACATAGATATCTATACAAGTGTGATCGAGCACTTGGCTTAAAATATGCTCTGCATTTTTTACACCAGTTTCATATACTTCAAGTTTAACAATGTTGGCCAAAAGAGTCAAAACAGACAAACAATTTTCTATATCTACATTACCTCGACGGTTTACTTTTCGACGGTCTGACAATCCAACAAGCCCCGAAAACGAACCATGTAAGTTTTTAATGGGAACTAACACAAATGCTTTTGCCTTTAATACTCGTGCAAGTTCTACTTTTAAAGGAGGTTTTTCTTGATCTTTTTCTGAATACACTAGAATGGGGGTATTATTACACTCAGTAAAGAGGCAAGGTCCAAGTTCTGAAAGAAAATCTATTTCATCATCCAACTCTTCCATTTCATCTACTTGATAATCTACGGTTTTTCGTAAAACAGAGGTAGAATCCATTTGATAAACAAAGCCATTGGCAAAATCAAAAAAGTTACAAACATCGCGAAAAAATTCGTGTTTTGAAAATCCTTCTTCTACAGTCGAATTAATTTTTTTCATCATAGAAGAATAAAACTCTATATATTTTGCATCCATTAATAAAATCCTCACACTAGTATACCTAATTTTCGGCATAAAAACAATATTTTTTTACTTTTTTTATAACCTTAAGAGTTACTCTCAAGGGATGACAAAACAAACGTAATACATTATACTGTAACTATGAATACATCGAATGCTATTATTTCGGTTGTCGGAGCCGACCAAGTAGGTATTATTGCACGAGTTAGCGCTATACTGTCCGAACAAAAAGTAAATATTGTTGATATTAGTCAAACAATTCTTTCAGGAAATTTTGTAATGATGATGATGGTAGATTTTGAAGGAGCTCGCATTGCTCTTGATGAGCTACGAAAAGAGTTAGATGCTCTCGGAAATGAAATGAATGTGGGCATACATATTATGCACGAAAAAGTTTTTAACGCTATGCACCGCATATAAGAGGTACCGTTGAAACGCACAGCCTTTTTTGCTCTCTTTATTACTTTTCTTGTAACTTCTTGTACTACTATTGAAGGAAACACAGAAAACAATATCATATCCAAAGAAAAAACTCATTCTATTGAGCAAACAGAAAATGCTGTTCACTTCAATGAAATTTGGGCATACGTTTTAGATGGAAGAGAAGATGCTTTATCAAATGAAATGCCTTTGACAGATGTTGGTTATTTTGGAGCAGAAATTAGCAACAGAGGGTTTTTAACAGCCGTACCGGATGCAACAAAACTAGTCTTTTATGAAGGACGGGTTCACCTCGTTGCTGTTTGCAATCATTATGGCATGACACACATGATGTTAAACCCTGAATATCCATTTAGAGAACAGCTTATTGACGATTTAATATCAGCGGTTGAAGAGTATAATTATGATGGATTACAAATAGACTATGAATTAATACTAGCTGTTGACGAAGACAATTTTATTTCATTTTTAGAAGAATTAAATTATAGACTAAAAAATCTTCCAGGAACAGAAAAAGTAAAGGAAAGAATTTTTTCCGTTGCTGTTCCTGCACGCACTCGATATTTAACTGAAGATGCCTTTGATTATGAAAGAATAACTGCAACAGCAGATAAAGTGTTTGTTATGGCCTATGATGAACACTGGAGCGGAGGAACACCGGGGCCTGTTGCCTCTTTTGACTGGGGAGAAAATGTTGCTACATATGCACTTGAAACCATTGGCCAAGAAAAATTAATTATGGGGCAACCATTTTATGGGCGCACATGGGGAGATATAAACGGTAACCGAGCTTTTTTTCATTCTGGAATGGAAAGACAAATAGAAGAACATAAGGTAAAAAATCTTGAAAGAACTGAAAATATCCTCAATTTTACCTACACCGTTCCTCTTACAATTACAGGATATTATGATGACGCAAATTCAATTGAAGCGCGTTCAAATATGTATAAAAACATGAATATAAACAAAACTGGCTTTTGGTGCTTAGGTCAAGAAGACCGTGAAGTTTGGAATAGATTAGCCATAGAAAAGGAATAATAATATGATGTTTACACCCGTAGAAATTCAAGAAACACTGGATATGTTTATGCAGTACAAGTTAGATGTACGAGCCATTACAATGGGAATATCGCTTCGCGACTGTGCCTCTTCTTCAGGAAAAGAAAGCCGCACCAAAATGTACGATAAAATTATGAAATACGCACAACATTTAGTTAAAACAGGAACAGACATTGAAAAAGAATATGGCGTTCCTATTATTAATAAACGTATTTCTGTAACTCCTATATCAATGGTTGCAGAAGCTTCAAATGAAGATAACTATGTTGAATGGGCCATTACACTCGATAAAATTGCAAAAGAATTAAATGTAGACTTTATAGGGGGCTTTTCTGCACTTGTGCAAAAAGGCTGCACCATTGGAGATACAAGACTCATAAACTCAATTCCCGAAGCGCTTGCCGTAACGGACAGAGTTTGTTCTTCTATAAATTTAGGAACAACAAAAAACGGTATAAACATGAATGCCGTAAAAGATATAGGCGAAATTATTAAACAAACAGCAGAAAGCACCAAAGACAAAGATGGTCTTGGCTGTGCAAAACTCGTTGTATTTTGTAATGCCCCTGAAGACAACCCCTTTATGGCAGGAGCTTTCCATGGACCGGGAGAAGGAGAAGCTGTTCTTTCAGTTGGTGTATCAGGCCCCGGAGTTGTAGCTGCAGCATGCAAAGAATATGAAGGACAACCACTTGATGTGCTTGCTGATGGCATTAAAAAAACTGCATTTAAAATTACTCGCATGGGTCAACTTGTTGGAACAGAAGCTGCAAGACGCCTAGGTGTAGATTTTGGTATATTAGACTTATCTCTTGCTCCTACTCCTTTTGTTGGAGATTCTGTTGCCCGCATTTTAGAGGCGATGGGACTAGAAGTTACAGGAGCGCCAGGCACAACTGCAGCCCTTGCAATGCTTACCGACATGGTTAAAAAAGGCGGCGTAATGGCAAGTGGAAATGTTGGCGGATTATCGGGGGCTTTTATTCCTGTTTCAGAAGATGAAGGAATGATTGCAGCTGTTCAAGCAGGCGCACTTAACTTAGAAAAACTTGAAGCCATGACTTGTGTATGTTCTGTTGGACTCGACATGATAGCAATTCCAGGAAACACGAGTGCTACAACAATTAGTGGAATCATCGCAGATGAAATGGCCATTGGAATGGTAAACAATAAAACAACAGCAGTACGCATTATTCCTGTTCCCGGAAAAGATGTTGGCGAATGGGTAGAATTTGGAGGTCTTTTAGGAGGAGCTCCAATTATGGCTGTTAATAAATTTTCTTGTGCAGACTTTATAAACAGAGGTGGAAGAATTCCTGCGCCTATTCATAGTTTTAGAAACTAATACATGAAAAAAGGTTTTTACAAAACGCTATTTGTAATAGCGTTACCTATTATTATTCAAAACCTCTTACAATCGTTAGTAAATCTTATAGATACGGTTATGATTGGGCGCCTTGGAGAAACAGAACTTGCGGCAGTAGGTTTAGGGAATCAAATATTCTTTTTGTTAACATTATTTCTCTTTGGTGTTGGGTCGGGTGGTTCAATTTTTATAGCCCAATATTGGGGAAAAAAAGACATAAAGGGTATTCATAAAACTGTAGGTATTACGCTTTTATTAGCATTTGTGGCATCCTTTATTTTTGCACTCGTTGCAATTCTTTTTCCTTCTTGGCTCATATCACTTTATTCTGAAGATTTAAAAGTTATTGAAGTTGGTGCGCGTTATTTACGAATTGCTGCACTTTGTTATGTTCCCATGGGTTTAAGTTTTGCTTTTTCACTTGCATTACGAAGTACAGAGCAGGTAAAATTACCTCTTTATGCAACCATAACTTCTCTTATTACCAATGTTATTTTTAACTATATTTTTATTTTTGTACTTAACAAGGGTGTAGAAGGGGCTGCAACAGCAACCGTTATTGCACGCCTTGCAGAATTCATTATGCTTTTTTCTATTGCGTATAAAAGACAACTTCCTATTGTTGCAAAAATATCTGAGTATTTAGCTTTTACAAAAAGTGACGTTGCCAGATATTTACGAATTGCAAGTCCTGTAATTATAAATGAAGTTCTTTGGAGCACCGGAATAACTATGCAAAATGTTATTATGGCTCGTACCAGCACAGAAGCAATTGCAGCCTTTAATATTACCGGAACCGTTTCTCAACTCACATGGGTGTTTTTTATAGGAGTAGGAAATGCGGCGGCAATAATAATTGGGAAAAAAATTGGAGAAAGAGATGAACTTGGAGCAAAAAAAGATGCTCATCATTTTGCATGGTTTATGCCAGCCTCTGCTTGCATACTTGCATTATTGCTAATTCCAATTTCTTTTATACTGCCCTACTTTTTTAATGTTAGCCCCTCAATTCTTGAACAAGCCTCTCTAATGCTTATGGTTTTGATGTTTACCTATCCAGTTAAGTCATTTAATATGTGCATGATAGTAGGAATATGTCGCTCAGGAGGAGATACTGTCTACTCTGCAATTGTGGACTCCTCTTATTTATGGCTAATGGGTGTTCCTTTTGGTGCCTTAGCTGCCTTTATTTTAAAAGTTGACCCTTTTCTTATCTATGCAGCCTTTATGAGTGAAGAAGTATTAAAGGCTTGCACAAACTTTTTTAGGCTAAAGTCTGGTAAATGGCTGAGAAACGTAACAGAATAAGACAATCCGCTGTACAAAATAGTTTCCTTCCTGTATACTCAAAAAGACAAATAAGATGCTATTTATGTAGGGTGTTTCTACAAGCATTGATACCCTTTGTGTAGGATTACGCTTAATGCAGAATTCTTATTTTTTATGATGTGTGCATTATCGCAGTAATTGCCTTCATTATGTGTTTTATTACAGTTATAATTAAAACAAAATTTAACTGCAATGCAGAAGTTTTAGCGACATTGTGCTTATTTTATTGGGAACTAGCTTATTGTTAGGCGGTGTTTAGGGATACTACTACTAAAGGACAACATGATAATAAATATTGGCAGCAGGGTAATGAATACCTTTCTTTACCCAATAGAAACAGGGTATGTTATGATTG
>CAYJJW010000012.1:0-16873 GCA_964370555.1 uncultured Treponemataceae bacterium
TTTCGTGCCATCCATGGCACAACCCTTACAAGCCGGAACCCCGAAAAGCCCGACCCTTGTACTGCCCGTCGCCCTCGTCGGGTAGTACAAGGGTTGCGCCCAAATCAAATCTACAAATAAAAAAAAGTCCGAACCCCTCATAGAGATTCGGACTTTTGTACCGGGAACCAGAATTGAACTGGCACAGCCGCAAGGCCGAGGGATTTTAAGTCCCTTGTGTCTACCGATTCCACCATCCCGGCATGTTGAATTACTCAACTAGAATATAATAACAAAAAGTCTGTACCATGTCAATGGTTTTATTTTAAACCTAGTGATTTTTTTTTGAAAAAGTGCTATTATTCTATTATGAAAGATTTACAATTCAAAGATTTACCCTTACCAGAGAAGGGTTCGACTGTTATAGTTGGAATGTCTGGCGGAGTTGACTCAACACTAACAGCTCTTTTATTACGAGACAGTGGCTGCAAGGTTATTGGCGTTACTATGTCCAGTTGGAACGAAGACCTACCAATACCGCCCTCAACAAAGGGATTTAGATTTTCATGCTACGGCCCTGACGAACAAATTGACATTAACCAGTGCAAATCATTTTGTAAAGAACAGAATATAGAATACCATGTAATTAACGTTAGAGAAGCGTACCAAAAGTACGTTTTGGGATATTTTAGAAGAGAATATAGAAATGGGCGCACACCAAACCCTTGCGTACACTGTAACCAAAACGTAAAATTTGGCGCATTATTAGAAGGAGTTCTCGCACTAGGAATTGATTTTGATTATTTTTGCACCGGCCACTATGCAAGAGTTGTTATACCGAGTACTGCAATTTCAAAGGCATATTCTGAAAAAGATATTCAAGAAAGAGATTTTGATGATTTTCCTGCAATGGTTGCTTGTGGAACAGACACATTAAAAGATCAAGCTTATTTTTTACACCGAATACCGAGCGAAGTTTTAAAAAAGGTACGATTTCCACTAGGAACATCCACCAAAGCAGAAACAAAGGCGATGGCTCAAGAGATGAATCTTTTTGCAGCCTCTCGGGCAGAAAGCCAAGATTTTATACCACCTGAATATTTTGATATTGTTTTTTCGGACAAAGAGTCCGTTCCTGGTGACATTATAGATATAGACGGAAAAAAGCTTGGCACACACAGAGGAATTGAGCACTACACCATTGGCCAGCGCCGTGGATTGGGGGTAAGCTCTACAAAACCACTATACGTTCATTCGATTAATAGAGAAAACAACACCGTTGTTTTAGCTAGCAGTGAAGAGTTAATGGCAGAAAGCCTTATTGCTGACAATTGGGTTTGGGCTGGCGGCTTTGCACCAAAAAAAGAATTTAGTGCAATGGTAAAAATACGCCTTGCATCGAAGCCTTGCATGGCAACAATAACGCCTCTTGACTCTGATAAAGGTAGCTCAATAGATGCTCGCTACAAGGTTATATTTGCTACACCTCAAAATGCTATAGCACCTGGGCAATCAGTTGTTGCATATGTAGATGGCGTTGTACTGGGCGGGGGAATCATTTTATAATTACTAGATACTAGTTATTAGTTACTAATTTAAAACAAATTAAATACATGAAAAATATTTACACAAAATAAATTTAAATCCTATTTAACCTCAATTAGTAACTCGTACCTAGTAATTGGTAATTAATTCACGCTTATTCTATAACGGGCGTAACTTTGGGTTCCTCCGGCATTAGAAAGCGATATCTCTATTGCATTTGTTCCTCGAGAGAGGAGCAATTCTGCAAGCCTCATCATGTTTTCTTCAGGATAAATTTCATCGTAACGATAACTTTTATTTCCGTATACAACCAATGAAGAGTCTACCTGACCAATTGTATCATAGCTTGTTGTTTCTTTTATTTCACCATTAAGGGTAACACTACAAGTATGTATCATTCCCGTTTCAGGTCGTTCCATGTACAAAGTATATACCCCTGCTCTTAGGCTGGCTCCATTATACAAAGAAAATTGCTCTCCACTTCGGTTTATTGCAGTAGTTCCTTGAACACTAACCCTACTACTTTGAGAAACTTCCTGCATTAGCACGGCAGGATTTATAAGTGTTTTCATTTTTGTATCAATTATTTGAAAGCCAAGACCCTCATTTCCTTGCATCCATGCAGATTGCCCGCTAACGCCAATAATATCTCCAATATGCACATCTCTCTTAGATTCATTAACTCTGACATTTATAAGATTTGAATAAACCGATAGCATATCATTTTTATGAGCTACAATCACTGTATTTCCCAATGGCGACTCAAACCATCCCATATTTGACTGATTGTTGTTTATCGTCATTACAATTTGGCCTTCTTCAGCAACAGAAACTTCACCAGGGGCAGAAAAAGCAAAAGAGGTATTAAATCCATCCCCTCTCATTTCTGAAAAGTGTGATTGGGCTTGAATTGGCTCTTGTGGCCATTCAAAGGCTTGCAAAAAAGATATCCCAAAAAGAAAAAAAACTACACTCAGTATGCTCACACTTTTTTTTACCTTCTTTGCCATATAATCCTCCCAAATTGCGCTTATTATTATAATACTAAAATCTTGATTCTTCTTTAACCAATACTTTTGAAATTGTTGTTCCGTTACCAATATACATATGTTCATTATCGGTATCTAAAAATGCATTGTTTTCATCAAAAGAAAAAGAACCTACTTCATACAAGTTTTTATTATAAATACTTACCGTGCTTTTATCTCGATTTTTACTAAGCACAAGGTAATACTTTCCTTGATAAATTTCTTTTACGGTAATAATTTTTCCTTCTATTGGAATAATTTGTTCAGTTTTTTCATCGATATCAATTGCTACAAGGGCATTTTTAGAATTTACAAATACATATTTTTCATTTTTACTAAAATACACAAGGCTTTGATCTAGAACAGCATTTTCAATATAGGTATGAAAAATTATTTTATTGTTATTTCCTGCAATATCAGAAACAACAATTCTTTGCCTATCTAACCCCGATAAACAAGCTGCATACCTACCACTTTCTGATAGTGCTGCTCCAAAAATAATTTCATATTCACTTCCACCAGGATAAAAATCTTGAACAATAGCACCATCTAAATTAAACACAAGAATCTTACCATCGGCATAACCGGCTATTATCCCCTTTTCATTAGAAGAAAAAGCAGTAATTGGAACATAGTTTTCGTACGTCCATTTTTTTTCACCAGTACTTGAATAAACTGAAAATGCATTTCCTGTTGGATAAAACAAAAAGATTCTATTCTCATCAAAAAAAGGAAATCCGGCTTCCTGTATAATACCACTTTGCTCTCCTCTTGAGTTGAAAAAAGTAGTTTGTTGTGCATCAGAAGTATAGGGAGCAATATAATGACTCGAAACTGAGCCTTTTTCTCCCATCATCTGCAATGAAGATATTAAACCATCCGGGGTAAAATATCCCATATAATTACCAAGCTTATAAGGAAAAACTTCAGAAGTTGCCGTCCCTGTAACATTGCTATCAATATCAATTGTCCATTGAGGCACAAACTGAAGTGAGTTTTTTGATGGTTTTACTGCTAAAAGTATATACAAAACTGAAAAAACAATGAGGAATCCAATTCGTCGAACATTTTTTTTATTTATTTTCATGCTATTGTATGGTATAATAGAGTAGGGTCTCTAGTCAAGGGGCAAAAGGAGGTTCACAATGAACATGTTAGATTTATATGATATTGCATATGAAGCATCAAAAAAATCATATTCACCCTACTCGAATTTTCCGGTAGGTGCTGCATTTTTAATGGAAGATGGAACTATTATCACCGGAGTTAATGTTGAAAACAGATCATTCGGAGCTACTAACTGTGCAGAGAGAACTGGTATTTTTACTGCAATAGCTCAAGGATACACAACTTTCAAAGCCGTTGCTATTTCAACGCCCAATGCAGACTATCCTGTAGGGCCATGCGGAATTTGCAGGCAGGTATTATCCGAATTCGCTCCCCCTGAAACACCTATTTGTTTTGGAAACACAAAACAAAATCTCGTGCAAACAACGCTTGGGGAATTATATCCGTATGATTCCCTTCATGAATTGGCAAAAAAGTAAACACACCATATATACTATCTTTATGCAAATGGCTGTTTTTGTGTGATACTTGACAAAAAAGCATATATTATGCAAAATGTCTTTCACACTTATGCAGCCTAATTATTTTTTTTTGCTTTTAGGCGCATTGATTAGTATTCACAGGAGACAAACATGGAAGACGATATTCTTACTATTGAAGAGGTCGCAAAATACTTAAGGGTATCAGAAAGAACAGTTTATGACTGGGCTCAAAAGGGAGAAATCCCATCAGGAAAAATCGGAACTGTGTGGAGATTCAAAAAAACCGAAATTGAGAAATGGGTAAATGATCGACTTACAGCAAACGTAAAAAAAACTTCCGGATCTAATCAAGTACAAATATGCAATATTTTATCTCCTGATAGAATTGTTTTTTTAAACCATTCCACAAAGCACGATGCATTAACCGCCCTTGCAAACAGTATTTGTACTGCCCCGCAAGTTAAAAATTCAGAAGAATTAACCAGTGAAATTTTAAAACGAGAAGAATTAATGTCAACTGCAATTGGCAGAGGCATTGCAATTCCACATGTTCGGCTGTCTTCTGTAACAGACTTAGTAATGGCAGTTGGTATTAGCAAAGCCGACATTATTGATTTTCAAACCATTGATGACGAACCTGTAAAGCTACTTTTTATGATTGCAGCAGCATATAACCAACATGCATATTATTTACAAACACTTTCTTTTTTTAGTTCAAGGCTAAAAAACAGAGAACTCAGAGACTCTCTTCTAAAAGCAGAAACTGCACAAGATGCTTATAATCTTCTCATTGATGCTACAGATTCAAGTAACTAAATACCTTTATCTTATAATCCATCAATTGCAATCCACTTTGATATTTCACTCATATCTTGAGGAACAAGTCCCAGTGCCACTGGGGCAGTTGTTTCTCCAAGAAGATAACTAACCCCCTCAGACTCAAGGCGGGCTCCTTCCCCTTCAATTGCAATGCCAAAAAAGGCATGGCCATAATCTCTTGAAACAAACAGCATAGTTTTATATCTCATATGATTCATTAATACACTTAAAAGTAATGCTCTGGAATCACAATCGGATCCACTTCCTGAAATAACTGCAGGTAACGGCACAAAATCTGTTCCCAAAGGTATACGCAAATATTCAAAACCTTGAACCCATGTTAACAACGATTGAGTAAGCGCCTTATCAAAGCTATCGGGGTTTACTTCTTTTATTTTTGGGCTTAAAGAATTATATATTGAAAAGGCAACCCTTTGAAGTCTTTTGTGAGAATCTCGATATATTACCCTATAAAATCGCTGCCAAGACTCTTTCCAAAGTGGGGTGTTAGCAAAATAGGTAAGTATTGCATACTCTCTTTGCACCACAAACTCACTTGCTTCAATATCGACTGCATCTATTGTACTTGTAATTTTTAATCCATCAATTTCTAAAGCAACACTTTTATCACCTTCTGATGGATAGGCATATTTTGTAAGAATTCCACTTTCTACTGCCGTTCCTCGTACTATATCTATTGTATCAAGCATTGAAACAATAATTAGTTCATTTTCGGAAAACTGTGCTGTTGGGGCATAACTTAAAAACACAGCAGTTCCAGTATTTTCAGGTAAAAGAATAGAAACAGCCCATCCCGAATATTCTGTTCCTGCAGGATTCATAGTAAACACACCGACCGAAGTTTCTTCGCCCCTCCATAAAACACTATCCATTTCCCCTTGGAGCTCTAAACTTTTATACACACCTCCAAGAGCATCAGAAGCCTTTTGATAGCGTTCCTGCGGATAAGCTGCAATCATAAGGGAAATAGGAAGCATGGTATGATCAAACTGATAGCGAGTATTATCTTGATTTGAAGAAAGAGAAAATCCTTCCGGTAAATCTAAAGAATATCCCCAATTAGGTGAATATACCTGCTCTGAAATTACAGGAAAAACACAACATACAACCATTAAAAACAATAAAAAAACAGATTTTTTCACATATACCTTCTTTTTTGCGAGTGTTTTACATACAACGTTTCGCCATCTTAATGCTGAGTGTCCATATTTTTCTATTGTCTAAAAACACTTGCGAGAATAAAAAAAATATGTTATATAATATATCGGATGAATACACTACCCATAATATATGAAAACGAAAATATTTATATTATTCACAAACCTTCAGGTCTTGCAACGCAAGGCGGTCAAGGAATTGTACATAGCGTTGATACAGTTCTTCCAAAACAAGTTGGAAATAAAGTGTATCTTGTTCACAGATTAGATAAAGATACCGAAGGGCTTCTTATTGTGGCAAAAAATTCTAAAGCAGCAAGCACATGGACAGAATTAATCGCCGGTAAAGAAATAAAAAAAGAATATTATGCGTTATGCGTAGGAAAATTTAATAAAGAACAAGGGACAATTCAAGAGCCTATTACTCACAAAAACTGCAATTACCCATTTCATAGTAGAAAAAACTTTTACATGGACATACAATGAAAACGAAGAAGAAAAACAAGGAATAATAAGCTTAGTACGATTAACATTAGACACAGGAAGAATGCATCAAATTAGAATTCATCTTGCAAAAAATGAAACCCCCATTGCCGGCGACGACAAGTATGGCAATTTTAAGATAAACAAGCTGCTAAAAAAGCATATGGGAATAAAAAAACTCCACTTAGCAGCCGTTCAGTTAACTATTCCTAGTAGATTTTTTAATTCTTCACAAGACAATACGAGCAAAGCTGAAACACCCTCTGTTTTTTCTATTCCGCTCCCAATTTATATGCAAAAAATTGCCAAAATTAGCGGTACAGCTATTGACATAACTTGCAATAACATTCATCATGTAGGCGAGGATGTATAGGATATGGAAAGAAATAATGTAACGCGTTCATATCTTGAGACGTTATCGTCTACAGATTTAATCGCCTTAAGCGATGATTATGGGATTGAATCAGAAAATCTAACTCGTGGTATTATTATCACTGAAATTCTTGATTTACTCGAAGAGCAGCAACAAACGGAAGACAGTTCAGATGAGAAAAAAACCGATGCAATCGAATTACCTTTTTCATATAATGAAAACAAGATAATTGCAGTGCTTAGGAATCCTGCGTGGTGTTATGTCACATGGGACTTTAAGCATGAAGATTTAGTTTCATATATGGAAAACCCGTCTTTTGAATCTTTTATAATTCGTTTTTCGTATCATGCAAGTATTGACACTGATGAAGTGGCAGAAACATTTGATATTCAAATAAACACAACTGATAGAGAGCAATTCATTTTGCTTTCATCGGATCTTCCTGCTTTTCACACTTCTTTAATAGCAAAATTTTCAGATAGAAGAAAAGAGATTATGGCTACATCTCAAAAGATAATAAAACCAAAAATACCGCTAGACATTAGTTTAGCAAATTTACAAAAATCAAGCCCGCCTATACAGGCATTGTCAGGGTTACACACAATTTTGCGTACCCATTATAATGAGCACCGGCAATCATTTGCCAGAGATTAATACTATGAAACAAACAAAAACAAAACATTCATTTGCACTTTGCATTGTACTACATCAACCGAACCTAGCAACAGTCGACCAAGACACAACACTTGTTCATGAAGCATGGAATAGCGTTTTGTTTCCTGCAATTACAGAAACATATATACCATTATTGAGAATGTTTGATTCTCTTGCAAAAAACAATATACCCTACAAGGTTAACATGGTTATTACGCCAACTCTATGTTCTTTACTTGATGATTATATAGTTCAAGAACATTACACCTTGTGGTTAGAAAATCTTCTTGATTTAGGCGAAAAAGAAATTCAAAACACAAAGGATAATCCTGAACTACATGCCTTAGCACAAAGTTATATGAAAAACCTACGTCAAACATATTCTTATTTTGCAGGCATAACGCAAGGAACACTTTTATTAAAATTTTTAGAACATGCAAAAGAAGGAAGAATAGAGTTCTTAGCAACTACTGCAGAACACTGCTATCTACCCCACTACATACATGCATCTGAATTAATTGATGCTCAAATCGAAGCAGGTCTTATTGCCCATAAAAAGTTTTTTAAATCAGTGCCTGAAGGATTTTGGCTTCCACTGATGGGTTATGCTCCAGGAATTGAAGAAAACATCCAAAAATATGGTTTTGACTACACAGTTTTAAATACACATGGATTCCTTTTTGCAGATCCACTCCCTGCAAAAGGTATATTTAACCCATTACGATGCAAAAACTCTCTTGCAGTATTTGCACATGACAAAATGGGATGGGAAACAGTATTTGGAACAAATGGACTTTCTCAAAATCCGGTGTATCGTAACCAAAATCGCGATATTGGTTTTGAGGCAACTATTGATGATTTACAAATGTTTTTAAAAAAAGACCAAGCACGATATGCAACAGGTTTTAAATATTGGTCTAAAACAACACCTCATGAGTTATACAACATAGACAATGCTATTGCCCAAGCAAAGCTTGATGCAAAAAATTATGTAGACAGTGTTTCAAATAGACTTATTGAAGCATCCAAAGAATTAAACGGAGAAAAAACATCGTTACTTTGCGTACTCAATGAGCAAGATATCGGACAAAATTGGTTTGAAGGTATTTCTTGGCTTTCAGAAGTAATAACTACAGTACACAAAAGTGAAACAATTCAACAAACATCCCTATCAGAACTTTCTGAAAACAAGCAAGATTTTGAAAAGGCTACATTTTTCATGAGCTCTTCAGAAGGAAATGGATATGGGGAGAACTTACTTGATAACACAAATAGTTGGATTTATCACTACAGCATAAAAGCTGTTGAAAGAATGATTGAATTGGCAAAAAGGTTCCCTGATGACACAGGGCTTAAAGAACGTTCTTTAAACCTAGCTGCTCGCCAAATTTTATTTGCTTCAGCTTCTGATTGGGCAAAAATGGTACAAGTTCCAACACGCAATGAACAAGAACTTGAACTTTTTGTACAAAGCATATTAGATTTTTCAACTATTTTTGACTCCCTTGGTGCAAGCAGTATAAGTACAGAATGGCTTACACAGGCAGAAAAAAGATATCCTTTTTTCCAATGGCTTAATTACAGAGTTTTTTGTAAAAAAGTTTAGTATTTTTATTGAATTTATTCTGCTTCTATAAGTTCTGCATTATCGGCATCGAGGTTTTGAGTATCTTGAATAGTATTTCGAAGCTCGATGGACTGATTAGCGGAGCGTATACCGGAAATAGCAGGATCAAAAAGAGGAAAAAGCTCTAAGGCTTGCTCCCATATTATTATAGCTTCAGTAAATTGACCCTCTACATAATAATTTAAGCCCTGGTTATAAAGATTATCTACTGTTTCTTGCAGTTCGGCTCGTCCCCTATCGCCTAAATTCATTTTTGCAGAAAGGCTTATCCTATTTACCGGTGCAAAAGATGTAGTTAAATCAAGAGAATAAGAAAGACTAAATGTAAGGTTACTCCAATCAATTTCTGAGCCTAAGCTAAATTTGGGATTTCCTCCCTTAAGTAAAAATCCACTTTGAACAGAAAAGAAGTCAGTAATTGTTCCTTCAAAACCAAAAGCAAATGCCGCTTGTTCTGACTGAGCAATATTAAATAGATTTAAGGGTTGTTGATAATCAAATGTAAAAGTAATAGGGCGAAGAATTTTATATGAAAAGCCAATTGCTGCTTGCGTAGGCAAAGGGTCTTCAAGCACCAGTTGAGAGCCAATTCCAACAAAAGATGCCCCTGCATTTGTTAATGCTAAACCTACATTAAAGTTTGGCTCACGAGAAGAATAAAGTTTCCCCAAATTAAATCGCATCAAAAAGCCAAGATCACCCATAAAGGCTATAGCTGATTGGTTTAATCCTGAATCAATTATTATTTCACCGGTATCATCATCTGCATAATCGGGAACTCCTCTAAAAGCAAATTTAAAATTTGCGCCGACCGAGATTCCCTTAAAATAATATCCTGATAAAAAGTTATATGCAATATTTAATAAACCCACAGATTCAGAATAGTACCCTTGTGAAACTCTTTCTCCTAAAATACTGTATTCAGTAAAGGGAACATAAAAACTTTTCAACGAAGCTCCGTACCCAAAATTCCCCTCTCTTTGAGAAAAAGCAATGGTATCAATTGCAGAATCTGCAATCCATGCATTATGAAAAACTCCTAACTCAGTATTTGGCAGAACGGCACTTATGGCAGGGTTATAATTTAAAAATGCTATATCATCAGAAACGGCAGTATAAGCACTTCCCATTGCCTCAGAGCGCCCCCCAAAAGGAATCGTTAAAGAACGAAAGGTGGTACTTCCCGCATTTGGATCAATTGAACTTGCAAATGCATCTGTTAATGTTTCATAAAAATCGGCGTAATCATATGAATATAGAAATGGTGTTAACACACTAAAAACAAAGAGAAAAAGCAATAATTTTTTTTTATAAAACTGCGATAACACAACCATATTATATACTATTTTCGGAACTTTTTCACTATTATTTAACATAAATATACCGAAAATATAATGAGATAGGTTTAAATGATTACTAAACTCCATGCAAAGACTTGCACTTCAAGCCATTGCGTGTGCTTTAATGTTTTGTTGAAAAATTAGCTATTTTACAGTATAATATATAGGAAATACATGCGCATTTTTCATACAATACACTTCTCATAGCATAAGCTATGATTAAAAATAATACCAAAGGAGGTCAGAGATTTTGAAAAAAATATTGCTTAGCTGTTTGTTATTACTCATAGCCGCAAGTCTTTTTTCCGGGCCGAAATCTGACATCCAACTGGTAGAAGTTGATGCGCTTATTGCAGAAAAGCGTATCAATGAAGCGCTTGATTTGGTTCAAGCATACATGAAAGAAAACCCAACTGATTTTGATAATGCACAAAAAAGAGTTGATATTATTTTTGAATCAAGAAATAATTACAAAGAAAAAGCGGATGAACTTGTTCGTATTATTGTTGAAGATCCTTTAAATGATAAGTTAAAACTTGACATTATCGAAGAACTTGAATCGATGGAAGCAAATCCTAATGAAGAGGAAAAAGAGTTCATTGAAAATATTAAGGTAACATCACAATTTACATACTTTAGAGCTTTGTACGAGCAAATTGTAACCGATGGGACAAATTTATTTAATCAAGGTGATTATGCAGCTAGCACGCAGCGTTTTACCGATGGTTTTGAACTTTACTATGAAGACTTTTTTGAAAAAGGATTTGATCAATCGCTCATTGAAACAACACTCACAAATTTAAGTTCTGCTAATAGCTCTGTAAATGACTATGCACAAATACAAACATCTTTGATTTCTGTATTTGAACAGTACAATCAAGCATTGAGTCAATATAGTATTAATGACTCCTTAGCTCAATATCAAAACGTTAGTGAAGTATTAAATCAATTTGCACAAATACGAAACGCAAGTGCACTTGCAGGTTTTTATTTTGAGGAACAAACAGCTATCTTACAAGCAGAAGACGCTGAATTAACAGATGCCTTTTTCTTACCCTTTGCATTTCGTATTATACTGGGAAGGGGTGTCGAAAGTGAAGCGAATATTATAAAGGTTATGGATTCTCAGTGGGATGAATTATATAATGAAACCAAAATTAATTTATCATCAATGCTTGCGTATTACACCAATGATTTAAATCAAAGCTTATTTTCGCAAACAGTAAATCAAATAAACTCAAATACAATACTATTAGCAAATAAACTGGAAATACTTCAATCTATTATTGACATGGGAGAAAGCTTTTTATCGCAGCATACATTATTAAATAATTCTCTCACAACATTTGAAGAAAACCCTTATACAGAGTATCAAAATTTATTAGATTACTCATCCTTTTTAGTAGCTCAAACAGAAAGCCTTATAGATAATAATGCATTACTATTAGAAGCAAGGGAGACTCTTGCCTCTTACCCCAAAAGTGAATTTCCTAATATAGATATTCAAACAAGAAATACTACCTATTCTCAATTTCATGTTACTTCTTCTCAAACAACAGAAGGGTATGCACAGGTAGCATTGTCTGAAATATCAGAAATACAAGGTGAAGAAGCTAGCATTATTGAAATTGCAGCAAACTTCACAGAAAATGAAAACATACAGTATAGTTCATTGAACACACTGGCACAAACGTTAACAGATCACTATTCTACCCTCGCTACGCAAAACTATGAAGAGTCTCTTTTAGCATGGGTAACACTTTCTGATAGCATACAACAAGGTTCAAATGTAATTCAAAGTTCATATGAACAGCCCTACACACAAGCAGTACCTGAAATAAACGAAAACCTTGATATTTCGATTCAATCAAATCCTGAGAATGCATTACTTACCCTTGAAAGTATAATGTCTACAATTGATGATGACATCAATGCACTCCAAGAAGAATATGATTTTTTAAATTCGCCACCACAAAATACAGCTATAGGAATACAAACCTCACCTACATATACTTCAAACAGAAGTGATGTATTAACTGACATTGAATATTTACAAGATATACGTGTTTCTTCAGAAAGTTATATTACATTAGCAAGCCAACGCATTAGATTAGCTCAACAAGCTGAAAATGAAGCTGATTTACGCTTTAGCCAAGCTCAAGATTACTTAGATCAAGAAAACTTTGCAGCAAGTCGCGATGCAGTACAGAGGGCAAGAACAAAATATAACGAAGCTCTCTCTTATCAATATTCAGACGATTTAAGAGTAGCGAGCGATAATCAACTCGCTGCATTGGGCGAAGAAATTTCATTTATTGAAAATGAAATAGTTGTACGTAATGTTCGTAACTTCATAACACAATCAAGGCAAAACTACTACAACAGTAACTTCAGTCAAGCAGAAGCCTTAATATTACAAGCAGAATCACAGTGGGCAACTACTAATGTACAAGAAAATCCCGAAATAATTGCTCTAAAGGCGCTTATTGGAAATGCCCTTTCAATTACAACGGGACGCACCATACCATCAACAGACCCTCTATATCCTGAAATGAGTCAAACATTAAATGTTGCCTACCAACACTACGACAATGCAGAAAATCTACTCGATAGAAACAATAGAGACCAAGCATTGGCAGAATTAGAACTTGCCAGAAATAAAATAAGAGACGTACAAGTACTTTACCCCTTTCACCAAGAAGCAAGTCTTTTAGCATTACAAATTGATGAACTCATAGATCCTGTTGCGTTTCAAGAACAGTTTGAACAAAAATTTGAACAAGCACAAGCAGACTACCGAGACACAGACACCAGTGCACGCGCTTATATAGACCTACTTGATTTATATGAAATTAATCCTAATTATCCGGGATTAGAAGACTTTATTTATATTGTCGAACTTGAATTGGGAATTGTTCTTCCACCTCCGGATTATCAAGCCCTTGCGCGTTCAGATAACTTAACGCAAGAAGCAGAAAATATTTATGACTCAGGCGCAAGAGATGAAATATCACTTAATAACGCTTTAGCCTTATTAAATGAAGCCATAGACCTTAATGCAGATAATCAAGATGCATTAATACTCTTAGATAGAATAAACACCTCTTTGGGAGGTGCAACTGTTATTGTTCTTTCTTCAGAAGCAGAAAATCTTTATCAACAAGCAATTCAAGAGCTTTCAAATGGAAATACAATTACCGCAGCTGCACTTGTAACCCAGCTTTTACAGCTTCCTGGTGTTCAAAACTCGTCAAAAATTATTGACCTACAACAAAGGGTGGAATCGCTATTATGATATTTCGGCGCAATATATATATAATACTTGTAAGCATACTCTTCCTTTTTTCTTTTCAAATAAGTGCTCAAGATTTATATTGGGATGATCCTCAAGTTATTTCCGATGGAACGGGTTTATTCCCATCAATTGGAGGAGAAAATGAAACAGCATTTGTTGTTTGGCAAGAAATATCAGAAAATGAACAAGGCGGAGGAGAAATTTGGCTTTCAGCACAATTCTTTTCTGCAAGTACTCAAGAATGGATAACAAGAGATCGCTTTGCAGGACCGTTTTCATATTCAGGAGAAGTTCCTAATATTTTCTCTGCAACGGCAAATGATGATGGTCAAGCATCGATAGCGGTTTTAACATCATCGAACACAATATCAGTTTTTACTTCATCAGATAAGGGCTCATCTTTCACTCGCTCAAATATCGTAAATGATGATACAGACTTGGTTGCTCCTCGTATTTTTAAGGATTCAAGGGGTGGCTTTGTTGTTTTTGCTACAAAAGGGGTTGAACAGTCATTCTCTTTAGAATTAGCACGATCTCCAGATGGAATTAGTTGGACATCCTTTACAGATTTTACTCCTTCTCAGGTATTAAATAATTCATTTGTTCCTTCTCTTACCGTGCTCCCTGACGGTAGCGAACTTGTGGTATTTCAATCAACCGTAACGGCAAATAATCGTATTACTTACCAACTCTACTCATCGATAAATCAAAGTGCCGACAGCGAAGCATGGACAGAAGCAATCCTTATTACCAGCACACAGGCAACAGGGCAAGATTCAAACAGTTTTAGCAATCAGCGACCTGTCTTACATATTTTTGAAGAAAAAATTTACCTTGCATGGGAAAGAACACCTGTTTCACCACAGGCTCCAAGCATATTTATAGCAGAACTTTCACCAACGGGGACCATAATAGGCTCAATAGAACAAGTTACATTACAAAATGTTGTTGCAAGACAACCAATACTCTACACCTACAATGATCAATTAACTATTTTATGGTTTGATACTCGCTTTGGTCTTGAAAGTATCTATTTTGCACAAAAGAGAGGTGTTATTTGGGTTGAAACTCGTGTATCAACAGACAATATCTCATCTGTTTTTGGACTTCCTCTTGTTACAAACGATAACAGAGACTTACATATTTTTTGGGAAGAACAAGAAAATGAAAATGATTCTCAAGTTATACGGCTTTCTGTAGATAGATTTACCAATCCACCAAAATTAGATGCCATATCGTTCAATATCGGAGAACGTTCTTCCGCCGATAGAATTGATGTCACTATTGACACCGGAGATGATTCGTCGGGTATTACCGGATATTCATGGATAATTACAAAAAGTGCCTTCCTAAATCCTCCAGAACGATTTATGGCATTCCCTAATGAAAACAACATTACAAGCTTTGTAGAGGAAGATGGTAGATGGTATATAAAAGCACGTTCACTTGATAATGCGGGAAACTGGTCTGATAGTGCTGTTCTAACCTATTTTAGAGATACAACCCCACCTCTACCTCCTACAATTCTTGACTCTACAACAATTGATGAAGATGGGTTTCAAGATTCAAATTCATTTTCTGTAATTTGGGAAAATAGCGACAAAAATGACATAGTTGAAGGATATACATACTCGTTAGATTATATAGCACCCTTATCAAGTTATATTGCAAACCCTGAAAATTATACAAAGGAAATGCTTGCTAATGAAGCACCTCAGTTACCGGCTCGTATAATGACCGATAATCCTATTACATCGTGGAGCAATCAAGACAATGGCGTATATGTATTTTCTGTTGCTGCAATAGATTCGGTTGGGAATATTGGAGAGTCAACAAGCATTCCTGTTTTACTCAATAAGTATATTCCGTTTACAACCATAACTACGGCTGTTCCTCGAACAGATGTTTTTGGAAATGTAACATTAAATATTTTTGGAAAAGGCTTTACCTATGATGGTATTATTTCTGCCGTTTACATTGATCGAGATGGTATAGCTCCCTATGATTTAGTATTAGAATACTCAAGTGATGATTACTCCCTTGTTTCAGATCGTCAAATTTCAAATGTGGCATTTTCTAACCTAGAAGAAGGCGTCTATAGAATTGGGTTACTGCATACTGATCGCGGGCTATATATGTCTGCTCCACTACTGCCTATTGATGAATATGGAACAGTAAAAGTAGGAGATTATTCATACAGATTTAATCCAAATTGGAATACAATAACACAAGTTTATGACTATACAATACAAATAAGCGATGTACTTTTATGGACTGTTTTCGCTTTTGCACTTTTAGGAATGATATTTGCAATACGCGGTATTATTGTAACAGCAAAAGACACTATTATTGTTCAACAGGAAGTACATGCACTAATTACAGGAGGCACTATGCCACACAACGCAAAGAAAAAAGCTGCGGATTTAAAAAGCAGGGGAATGAGTCTCAGATATAAAATGATGCTATTTACATCGGCACTTGTTTTGGCAGTTATTCTCTTGGTGGCAATACCATTTGGATATGTTTTTATTGGTACGCAAGAAGAAACACTAACAGAAGGGCTACAAGAACGTGTTAATGTTCTCTCTGACAGTTTAGCTGCAGGTGTAAAAAACTTTATGCCATCTGCAAACCTTTTAGAAATGGGATTATTGCTTAACCAGACAGAGTCTATGGATGAAGTAATGTATGCAACCATATTGGGGATGCCGGCAGATGGTGGAGATACAAACCTTGATCATGTATGGGTATCAAATGACCCCGATATTCTTTCAAAAATTGATACTGAAACACTTGTTCTTGGTTCCTCTCGCTATACTGATGATGTTATTGCACCAATTATTGAACAATCTGTAGAAATAAATAACACTGCAATAGAAGAAGTTGGTGAAATAACTGAGAATATTGGCGCATTAACCCAAGAAGGTATTTCTTTAGCCCTTGCAACCGATGAAGCTTCTGTTGCGAGAAGAAATGAAATTCAAACAATTATTAACCAGCTA
>CAYJJW010000012.1:16883-17369 GCA_964370555.1 uncultured Treponemataceae bacterium
CTAACAGAGAATTTAACACTCCAATTAAACTCACTTTCTGTAGTTGGTTCAGGGTCTACCCCTAACTTTAATGCCGAAAGTTTTTCTCAAGAAAATTCAGAGTTTTTATTCTATAAGCCTGTTCTTTATCGCCAAGGTTCTGAGCAAACCTTTACACGAGGAATAGTTATTCTTCAAATCAGTATAGAAAACCTTTTGCAATCACTTTTTGATGCTCAATTTACCATTGTTACAACAACACTTATAATTGCATTTATTGCTATTGCAATTGGTGTTATAGGTTCTTTTGCGCTTGCAACAATTATTATTCGCCCAATTCAACGCCTATCAGATCACGTACAAATGATCCGTGACACAGAGGATAAAGAGGAATTAGAAGGAAAAGACATTGAAATTACCAGTAAAGATGAAATTGGGCACTTAGGTGAAATAGTAAACGATATGACACATGGTCTTGTAAAAGCCGCAGCCGCTGCAAAAGCCCTT
>CAYJJW010000012.1:17379-23964 GCA_964370555.1 uncultured Treponemataceae bacterium
AAATGTTTATCCCTCTAGAAGTTGATGAGGCTGGAAAAAAACTTACGACAGGATTGATAGAGGATGATAACGCAACATTCTTTGGATACTACGAAGGGGCAAAGGGTGTATCGGGAGACTATTTTGACTATTTAAAACTTGATGACAGACACTTTGCCGTAATTAAATGCGACGTTTCAGGTAAAGGGGTTCCCGCTTCTCTTATCATGGTTGAAGTTGCAACACTTTTCCTAAACTATTTTAGAGATTGGACATACAAAAAAGATAAGTATGACCTCAGTGGCATTGTTGGAAGAATAAACGACCTTATTGAATCTCGCGGGTTTAAAGGACGATTTGCAGCCTTTACTATGTGTATTTTTGACTCTGTTGGCGGAGATGTTCACTTCTGTAACGCAGGGGATAATCTTGTGCATATTTATGATGCCTCAGAGCGAAAGAAAAAAACTATTGCCCTTACTGAAACCCCTGCATCGGGAGTTTTCCCAACCTTTATGGTTGATATGAAAGGTGGATTCGTTGTAGAAAAGCTTCACCTTGATAAAGATGACGTACTTTTCCTCTATACTGACGGTATTGAAGAAGCAAAACGTCTCTTTAGGGATAAAGACTATAATATAGTACTTTGCCAAGAAGAAGGATTAACAGAGGGTGATGTTCACGGACACCATGCATTTGGTATGGACGGTGAAGAGATGGCTCCTGAGCGTGTAAATGCTATTATTGAAGCGGTATTTGCAAGAAGCACATACAAGATTGAAAAATATCACAGTCCAATCGATAACGAATCTCTAGTATTTGACTTTAGTACTTGTGAGCCTACTGCTGAAAATGCTATTATGGCACTTGTATCTGTTGAAAAGATTTTCCGTATGTACCCTACTCCAAATGCAACAGAGTTCGACCGTGTACAAGTGGATAGAAAAATTGATACGTTCTTACAAGAACACTTTATTCAATATGGAGAATATTGTTCTAACAAGCGCGACCATGCAGAGTTTGCAGAATATATGTACTACACTCACATTAAAGAAGATGAGCAATACGACGACTTAACCTTGGTTGCAATTAAAAAGAAATAGGAGTTCTATATGAAAATTATTGCATTTGAAGCAAAAGACTATGAAGCAGAACACTTTAAGAAATTAAAGATTGAAGTTAAACGAGTAAAAGATAACCTAACCATTGACAACATTGACCTCACTGATGGCTATGACGGCATAAGTATTTTAGGTCATAGTATTATTAACAACGATATACTCGATGCATTAAAAAAGAATGGCGTAAAATATATTTCAACAAGAACAATTGGTTTTGATCATATTGATGTTCCTTACGCAAAAAAACTGGGATTTAAGGTAAGCCGCTCATATTATGAACCAAACGGGGTTGCTGATTATACAGTAATGTTAATGCTTATGAGTTTACGACACTATAAGCAAGCAATGTTTCGAGGAAACGTAAATGATTATTCTCTATCGGGACTTCAAGGGAAAGAAATGCGAAGCTTAACGGTAGGGGTTGTTGGAACAGGAAATATTGGTGCTCAAGTTGTAGAAAACTTATGTGGTTTTGGTTGTAAAATAATCGGTTTTGATATGTATCAAAATCCTCGATTAGAAAATAAAATTGAGTATGTAACACTTGAAGAATTATACAAAAAAAGTGATATCATCACGCTTCACACGCCCCTTTTAGACTCTACAAGGTACATGATAAACAAAAATACTTTAGCAACAATGAAAGATGGGGTAATAATTATTAACTGTGCTCGAGGTGAATTAATAAATACAGAAGATATTATCGATGCCATTGAATCAAGAAAGGTTGGCGCCCTTGGCTTAGATGTTATAGAAGATGAAAAAGGCATTTATCACCAAGATAGAAGATCCGATATTTTAGAAAATCGCGCAATGGCATACTTACGACAATTTCCAAATGTTGTTATGACCCAACACATAGCCTTTTTTACCTATGAAGCCGTTGGTATGATGGTGAATACATCCATAAATAGTTTAGTTGCATTTGCAAATGGCGAAGAATGTAGGTTTGAAGTGAAATAAAAAGAGGGGGTACCCCCTCTTTATCTACAGTGCATTGCCAGCAGCAACTTCTACAACAAGGCCTTTTTTATAATTTTCAATGTATGTTTCAAATCCTTTTACATCTTTTGCATCAGGTGTAATTATACTACCCTTAGAGTTTGCAAAAATATTTTTGTTTAAGTAGTCTTTTAGAGTTTCTTTTTCTCCCTTGCTGAGCATAAAACTTGCTAAAAGAGCCATTCCCCAAGGGCCACCTTCACTAGCTGTTTCCATAACCGAAACAGGAATATTTAAAGCATCGGCCATCATTTTTTGACCAACTTTTGGAGTTTTAAATAAGCCTCCATGCCCTAAAAGCGTATCAAGTGTAACACCTTCTTCAATTGATAAAATATCCATACCAATTTTTAATGTTGCCATTGTTCCATAAATTTGTGAACGAGCAAAATTTGACAAAGACATTTTTGAATCAGATCGGCGGAAAAGAAGAGGTACGCCTTTATCTACTTTTGTAATAGGCTCCCCTGCAAAGTAATTATAGCTAATAATTCCATCACAATCATTCAAGCCTTCCAAAGCTTTTTGATAGAACAAGTCATATAATTGTCCTTTTGTAAAGCTACTTCCACTACATTGTGAAACTTCATAAAATAGCTTCATCCATGCATCAAGCTCAGAGGTACAAGTATTACAGTGCACCATAGCTACAGGGCTTCCACAAGGTGTTGTTACCATATCAATTTCTTTGTGCAACTTTTTAAGAGCCTTTTCTAATACAATCATAGCAAAAATACTCGTTCCTGCAGATACATTTCCTGTTTTTTGTGCAACAGAATTTGTAGCTACCATTCCGGTTCCAGCATCCCCTTCAGGTGGGCACATTAAAACACCAGCTTTAAGTGTTCCTGTAGGGTCTAAAAGCTTTGCCCCCTGTTCAGTTAATACACCTGCTTTTTCACCTGACACCAATACTTTTGGAAAAATAGCTTCTAGCTTTTGTGTAAAGCCTTTTTCACCGAGTAAAGCATGAGCTTTTTTTAATAAATCTGTATCATAGCCATTGGTAGTACTATCAATTGGAAACATACCAGATGCATCTCCAATTCCTAACACTTTTTCACCGCTCAATTGCCAATGTACATAACCTGCTAACGTTGTTATAAAATCAATTTCACTTGTATGTTTTTCACTATCAAGCACACATTGATAAAGATGCGCAATGCTCCATCTTTCAGGAATATTAAACTGGAGTTCATCTGTTAAAATTTCAGCAGATTTTGAGGTATTTGTATTACGCCAAGTTCTAAAAGATGCAAGCAGTTCATTGCTTTTATTAAACGGTAAATAGCCATGCATCATTGCGCTAACGCCCATAGCATTAACTGTTGCTAAAGTTTCACCGCTCACTTCTTTATAATTTTTAGAAACGTTTGCAAAAGCATCTTGTATACCTTTCCACACATTTTCTAATGAATAGGTCCAATAACCATCAATTAAACTATTTTCCCAATCATGGGCGCCACTTGCAAGCACGCTACCACTTTCATCTATCAAAACAGCCTTTATACGACTTGAACCAAGCTCAATTCCGAGCATTTTACTCTTTTCTGCCATGCATTTTCTCCGGTAAATTTGCTAAAAATTTTTATTTCAATTTCCATGCTATATCTGCAAGAAATAAATCCTTTTCAAAATTTTCAACCGTTGTGTCTTTTCCAATATGAACGAACTCAATATCCATGATTCGCGCAAAGTCTCTCATTTGTTCGGTTGTTACATCGTAACTTAAAACTGTATGATGGGCACCACCTGCCATAATCCAACATTCAAGCCCTGTTGAAAGATTAGGTAGAGTTTTCCACATAACACGAGCAACAGGAAGGTTTGGCATATCCATAATTGGTTTTACGCATTCAATGTCTTGACAAATGAGGCGTAAACGCCCACCCATATCAACTAAGCTTACTGCTATAGCACTTCCTTCATGTCCTTCAAACACAAGGCGAGCAGGAGAGTCTTTACCTCCAATACCTAGGGCATGAACCTGAATTTTAGCTTTTTCTTTTGAAAGTGTTGGGCATACTTCAAGCATGTGAGCTCCAAGACTTAATTCATTTCCTGCTTCTAAGTGGTAGGTGTAATCTTCCATAAAAGAAGTTCCACCAGTTTTGCCTTCACTCATGGCTTTTAAGATAGAAGTCATGGCACTTGTTTTCCAATCTCCTTCTCCAGCATAGCCATAGCCTTGAGCCATTAAGTTTTGTGTCGCAAGTCCTGGCAGCTGTTTCATTCCATATAAATCTTGGAATGTATTACTAAATGCCATGCAGCCTTCTTGATCAAATAGTTTTTTCATAGCTATTTCTGCTCTAGCTTGATACTCGATACTTTCAATGTTTTCTGTATTAAAAACATAGCTTTCTTTATATTCCGCCATTTTTGCGTCAAGTTCACTAGCGGTAACGGCATCCATTGTTTTTACCAATAAACCTACAGGCCATGTGTTTACTTGCCACCCAAGTTTTGCTTGAACTTCTACTTTATCGCCTTCTGTAACCGCAACTTCTCTCATATTATCGCCAAATCGCATAACTTTAAGTTGTTTTGAAAACATTGCTCCATAGGCAACGCGCATCCAATCGCCCAAGCGATTTTGAACATCAGCATCTCTCCAATATCCTGCTATAACTTTACGGCTAGAGCGTAGGCGAGCACCAATAAAACCATGTTCTCTGTCTCCATGAGCTGCTTGGTTTAAGTTCATAAAATCCATATCAATTTCATCATTTGGAATTTCACGGTGATATTGTGTTGCAAAATGGCACCAAGGCTTTTGCAAGTTTACTAGCCCATTTATCCACATTTTACTTGGGCTAAAGGTATGGCACCATGTAATAATTCCTGCACAATTGTCATCATAGTTTGCTTGTTTAATAACTTCTGTAATTTCTGCATTTGTTTTTGCTGTTACTTTGTATACAAGCTTACAAGGAAGATTACCGCTATCGTTTAAGACTTTGGACATTTCTTCTGCACGTTTTGCAACGGTTGTTAATACTTCATCACCGTATAAAAATTGGCTTCCAACTACAAACCAAAATTCGCATTTTTTCATATTCATTTTTTTGTTCCTCTCTATATTATTAGGGTATTAAAAGCACCTTTATGCTTTCTTTTGACTTAGCAACATCAAGTGCTTGCATAAAGTCTTTGAGCGCAAATGTATGCGTTACAAGTCCCTCGGAAGTGATTAGTTTTCTTGAAAACAAGTCAATTGCAACTTCGTAACAATGTGGACCAAGATGAGAACCAAGAAGATCTATTTCCTTTCTGTCTCCTATTACTGAAAAGTCAGTTGTAACATTTTCACCCAAGACACTAAACTGAATGTACCTCCCCAAACGGCGAATCATATCCAGCCCCTGGGTTACGCCAGTTGGATGACCTGTAGCTTCTATATAGACATCGCAACCATACCCATCTGTTAGCTCTTTAACTTTTTTTACTACATTTTCTTCTTTTGCATTTAAGACCGTTGTTGCTCCAAGTTTTTTTGCTAATTCAAGTGGTTTATCTTCGATATCTATAACAATAAGTTCTTTTGGTGTTTTTAGCTTCAAACACTGGATTATTGAAAGACCAAGTGGTCCTGCACCCGCAACGACTACAATATCTGCAAAATCAATTTGGGCTCTTTGTACGACGTGTAAAGCACATGCCATAGGCTCAATAAATGCTGCATCTTCCATACTAAGGCTTTCAGGAACTTTATGAACTACAACATTTTTCTTAAAAAGCATGTATTCAGCCCAACTTCCGTCGCTATCGCCTTTTTGGAAGCCAAAAATATCATGCTTTTCACACATCCAATATTTCCCTGTCTTGCAAAAGCGACACTTATTACACGGAATTATTTGCTCACCAATAACTCGATCGCCTATTTTTACACCAAAATGTTCTTCAGCGCCTTCCCCTACGGCAGCAACCCTTGCAACAAATTCGTGTCCTGGAATAACAGGTGTTTTAACCCATGGGTTATCGCCCTTCCAATACATATCTGCACCGCCGTTGCAATGCACATCAGAACCACATATCCCTGTTGCCTCAACTTTTACAACAAGTTCTTCCCTACCTGGTTTTGGGCATGGAATTTCTTCAAGTCTAAAGTCTTTAGGACCGTAGTTAACAACGGCGTTCATTTTTTCTGGCAAGTTCATTTTTTTCCTCCAATTTAAGTGCAAGCAATTCTCATTTATTGTTCTTAAGAATCATATACATTTTTCAATTTTTGTGTAACTATATGAATATTTTTATCCTTTTATCCCACCAGCTGTCATAGCTTCTGTAAAAGCTCTTCTAAATATTATAAATAGAGTTAAGATGGGAAGAATTGCTAAAGCTGCGCCACTAATTAGAATTTCAAAATTATTGCCATATGGTGATAACAATGAAAGCAATCCTATAGGGAGCGTAAACTTTTCTGGAGAAGACAATACAATTAGAGGCCATAGAAAATTATTCCAAGCTCCAATAGCACTAA
>CAYJJW010000013.1:0-23407 GCA_964370555.1 uncultured Treponemataceae bacterium
TTTTGGTGGTATTTGCAATAAAGATTTAACAGTCCAAAATAAAAATCTGTGCCATTCTTGCGTAATCTGTAGATTACTTATGTATTTACTACTAATTGTAAAATATATTCTTATGTGCTATTATATGGTTATGAAAAATTCTTTGGTATCATCAGGCTTAAAGCTTTCAATTCTTACACTTGCATCTCGTTTTTTAGGATTGGTTCGTGAAATGACAAAAGCCCATTTTTTGGGTACTTCTGCATTAGCCGATGCCTTTGGCATTGCCTTTATGATTCCAAATCTTTTAAGGCGATTGTTTGCAGAAAATTCAATTTCTGTAGCCTTTATTCCAACATTTAAATCCTATATTGAAGATAAAACAATAGAAAAAGAAACGGTTAGCGAGTTTATTAGTGCAACATTTACCTTGGTAAGTTTTTTAACAGTTATGGCTGTTACGATAGGAATTATAATTACTCCATACATTTTGCCCTTTTTTGTGCCTGAGGACTCTAGCTCAATTATAAGCGAAATGACCTTACTCACACGGATTATGTTTCCTTACCTTTTTGTTATATCTGTTGCTGCTTTTTTTCAAGGCATCTTAAATGGAGTGAAAATATTTGCACCTTCAGGCTTCACACCTATTCTTTTTAATCTAGGCGTTATTGGCGCAACATATTTACTTTCTCCTTATAGCGATAATCCGGCAAGAGCAATGTCGTATGGTGTAATTATTGGTGGAACAATGCAAACCTTATTTCAATTACCCTTTGTTTTAAAAGCAGGATATCGCCCATTTTTTGTAAGTTTAAAAAAAGCGTTTCAAAACCCTGGAACAAAAAAAGTGCTATCTCTTATTGCGCCAACGGTGGCGGGCATGGCAGTGTATCAACTTAATGACGTTGTTTCAACAATTCTTGCAGGAAGGCAAGGAGAAGGAATTGTATCAAGTTTACAATATTCTATTCGTTTGCAAGAATTAATTTTGGGTATTTTTGTTGTTACAATTGGAACGGTTATTTTGCCCGATTTATCGGGATTTGCAAAAAGAAACGAGTGGGATTCTTTTAATAGCATATTATTAAAAGCAACTCATATTATTGCACTTGTAACAATTCCGATTACTTTTTTTGCACTTATGTTTGGTGAAAATATTATACGTCTTGTATATGAATCGAATCAGTTTTCAGATAACTCGGTTATGCTTACTCTTAATGCATTTGTTTTTCATATAGCAGGGCTTTATTTTATAGGTTTAAATAGAATTATAGCGCCTTCATTTTATGCACAACAAAACACAAAACTTCCGACTCTTGCCGGTATGATTGGTTTTGCAGTCAACATTGTGTTAGCATGTATACTTGTTCAGTTTATGAGTGGTGGTGGAATTGCCCTTGCGTTAAGTTTGGCAAGTTTTACCAATACTCTAATGCTTTTTGTATTTTTGAAAAGAAATAAAAATATTGCTGTCAAAAAGTTTTTATTGTCGAATATGCTTTATGCAATTAAACTAATAATTTTTTCTGTGATTGCACTTGTAGTTGTGTATTTTATTAAAGATTCAGTTTTTAGTATTTTTTCTTCATATCATCGCTTTATTGCTCAAGGTGTTCCACTTGTGGTATGTGCACTCATATTTGCTTTTGTTGGAGTAGTGTTATTATATTTTAGTAAAGATATCTTACTTTTAGCAGTTTTACGAAGAAAAAAGTAATCTATTTCTAGCTTTGATAAAATTCCACAAATGCCTCGTAGGTAAATTCTGCATCCTTTATACTTGCAAACTCTCTAATGGAATGCATTGCTAAAATTGCCATTCCAATATCAACGGTTTGAATGGATGTTTTACTCGAAATAGCAGGGCCAATGGTAGAGCCACCAACCATGTCGGATCTTAGTTGAAAGTTTTGACATGGAACACCTGCTTTAGCGCACGCATTTTTAAAAACTGAAGAAGTTTTTGCGTTTGTTACATAGCGCATATTTGCAGAGTATTTAATAATTGGTCCACTACCTAAAACCGGCCTATTGGTTGGATCATGTTTTTCTGAATAATTTGGATGAACGGCGTGACCTGTATCTGCAGAAATAATGTAAGAGGATGCATAGGCTCTGAGCGTATCTTCTTTAGAAAGATTAAAGCACGCTCCAATTCTATCCATAATTTGATTCATAAAAGATGAGTTAGCACCATTTACGCTCAAACTTCCAACTTCTTCGTTATCAAAGCTTGCCATTATTTGTACTCGGTTAGAGGGCTTTGCATTAATAAGTGCTATAGTTGAACAATAGGCAAGGGCTAAGTTATCAATTCTACCTGCAGAAATAAATTCGTTTTCTAAACCTACAAAACAACCTTTGTCTGTTTCGTATAAAAATAATTCAAAGTCTAAGACATCTTCTTTTGTAACTTCTACGCCTTGTTTTTTTAGTTCGCCTAAAATGAGGTTATAAAGATAGTCTTCTTTTGCCATTCCTTTTTCTTGCATACAAAGGAGTGGAATCATATCCTTTTGTTTATTTAATGGAACGCCATCATTTACTTCTCTATTAAAGTGAATGCAAAGATTTGGAATCATGAGAATTGGCTTTTCAACATCAATTAAGTACTCTGTAGTTTCAAAGTTGCCTATACCGTTTACAATTACTTTTCCTGCAAATGAAAGAGGGCGGTCAAACCAAGTGCTTAAAATAGCCCCGCCATAGCCTTCAGTGTTAAATTGCACATAGCCATCACTTGTTACAATGGTTGGCTCTGTTTTGATTTTAAAACCGGGAGCATCGGTGTGAGAGCCGATAATTCTAAAGCCGTTTTCTGTTATGCTTTCGTTTGGGCACACAAAGGCAATTATAGAAGATGCGTTTCTGCGCACAAAATATTTTCCACCTTTTTCTAGCTTCCATGCATCTGTTTCAAAAACCTCTGTAAAGCCATCTTTTTCTAGTAGAGTTTTAATATTGTTTACTGCATGGAACATACTATGCCCAGCATTCAAAAAATCAAGTAAGTCTTGTGAAAAATTTTTCATATTACTCTCCTAACAATCTTATGCCTTCTAAGAAGAACTTCCATGAGTTTTCTACCGATTGTACTTCTACTTTTTCGTTTATGGTATGTGCCCCATCTATGTTTGGACCAAAGGTAAAAATGTCACATTTTTTGCCAAGGGCTTCAAATTTTTCTACAAAAAGACCGCATTCAAGTCCTGCGTGTATGGCAACTAATTCAGGATTTTTATCTTGTCCAAAAATGTTTTTATAGGCTTGTGTGTATAGTTCACGTATACTAGATTTTTGCTCATACGCCCAACCGGGGTATTCACCATTTACTTCTACTTTGGCACCTAGTAGCGTTGCCATTTCAATTATTTGACTTTGGTAAAATTTCTTTTTGCTTGTAAGAGTTGAGCGAATACTTAACACAACTTCAATAGCGTCATTGCTGGTTTTTATCATTGCAAAGTTTACAGAACTTTCAGGGATAGCATTAATTCTGTCAGATGTTAAAACTCCGTGCGGTACAATTGTTAAAAAAGTAAGAAGTTTGTTGCAGGATTCTTTTGCTAAAACCTCTTTTGATTCTGCACCTGTTTTTTCAAAGGTAATTGAAAGGTTTGCCTTTTCTTCACCATCTTTTACATTGTAGGCTATTTCTTTTGTAAATATATCTTTGCACTCTTCAATCACTTTATTTATAGAAGAAACATCACTTTCTTTAACAAATACAGTAGTATAACATTCAGAGGAAATTGCGTTTCCTGCAATACCACCTTTTATATCTTGTACATAAAAATCATGTGTGTCTTTTAGTGTATAAAGTATTCGTGTTAAAAATCTATTTGCATTGCCTCTTTCTTTATCAATTTCAAGGCCTGAATGCCCACCTTGTAAACCTTCTACAGTTAGTGTGTATGCAGAATAATCAGTTGGAACATTTGTATACTCACTAGGAAGGCTCACATTTAATGTGCTTCCTCCACAGCAAGAGACAAAGAAAATACCTTCTCCTTCTGAGTCAGTATTAATAATGGTTGTTCCTTTTAAGATAGAGGCGTCAAATGCAATTGCGCCCCCGAGTCCAACTTCTTCTTGAGTGGTGAGTACTACTTCGAGTGGAGGGTGTGCAATGGTTGTTGAGTCGAGTAGGGCAAGTGAAAAGGCTGCCCCAATTCCGTTGTCTGCTCCAATAGTTGTTCCATTTGAGTGAATCCAACCATCAGTAATTGAAAGTTCTATAGGATTTTTATCTACAAATGCTTCAGGTGGATTTAATACCATATCTATATGAGACTGAATAATGATAGGCGCTTTTTTTGCTAAAGCATCGCTTGTTGCATCTTTTTTTATTACAAGGTTAAAAAGTTCATCTTGGTGCACTTCAAATCCTTTGTTCTTTGCATAGTTATAAAGATAGTCGCTTAATTCTTTTTCATTTCTTGACCCATGTGGAATTGCACACAGTTTTTCAAACCATGCAAAAACGTCTTTTGCTTCTAGGTTTTTTGTATAGTCAGTTATTGTACTCATTGTTTCCATCCTGTTTATGTAATAGTGTAATTATATAGAAAGAATTAGTTATTGTCAATTTTGATAATTCGTATATTTGCTGCAGAGTTTTACGAAATTGGAATGTAGAAAAAATATGTAAAATATGCTATAGTAAACTATTATGAAGGCTATAACGTGTACAAAACAGACAATTTATAAAAGGAAGAAAACATGGCAGGCTTGGTATTAGAGGGTGGGTCTTTGCGTGGAATTTTTTCTGCAGGAGCAATGGATGCACTTATTGATTACAATGTTGATTTTGATTACGTAATTGGTGTCTCTGCAGGAATTTCTAATGGTGTTTCGTATGTTACAAAACAAAAAGAGCGCAATATAGAAATTTTAAGAAAATACAGAAGCGATAATCGATACCTTTCAAAAAGAAATTTTTTGCGTTGTCGCTCTATTTTTGGTCTTAACTTTATTTTTGACGATATTCCTAATAAACTTATTCCCATGGATTGGGAAACGTATTACAATTTTAACGGGCAAGTTGTTATTGGACTTACCGACGCCCTTACAGGTGAAACGGTGTACAAAGACGGAAAGCTTATGGATAAAAAATGTAGCTATCTTAGAGCCTCTTGCGCAATTCCCTTTTTCTTTCCTGCAATATATGTTGATGGTAGGCCTTGTTTTGACGGTGGACTAACCGATTCAATTCCAATAAAAAAATCCATAGCGGATGGAAACAAAAAAAATCTTGTAATTCTTACGCAACCAAAAGGCTTTGTAAAAGAAAATTCGCCAACTACAGAACTCGGTGCAAAACTTATTGGAAAAAAGTATCCCAAACTTAAAGATGTGATGCTGAATCGGCCAACAATGTATAATGAAACAATTGATTATATAGAAAACCTTGTAAAAACTGAGAGTGAAAATATTGTGGTAATTCAGCCAGAATACAAGCTTAGTTCTTTTGAAAAAGACATGAATCAAATCGAAAAAAATTATCGACATGGTTATGAGCTTGCAGAGAAAAATATTGAAAGAATTAGAAAATTGATGAAGTAGGAGCATAAAATGAAAAAAATTATTATTGTTACAATTATGGCTTCACTGCTTTTTTTAGCATGTGAAAAAACTGAAGAAGTTGCAGTAGAAAATACTATCGTTGAAGAAAAAGTAGAGATTGTTGTAAATCCAGAAAACCTTACACAAGAGCACATTGACGAAATTGTTACCCTGCTTGATGAGCGAGATGGTGAAACAGGCATTTCAGAAATTAAAACACTTGTAACAGGTGGCGATATTATTAATGCTCGTTATGGATATAAAACGGCACTTATGTGGGCAAGTGAGAACGGTTATGAAGAAATTGCACAAGCTTTAATAGCTGTAAAAAGTGATGTTAATGCCTATAATAAAGATGGGCTCACTGCATTAGACCTTGCAAAAAACAATGGGCACAGTGAAGTAGTGGCAATGTTACAAAAAGCAGGGGCTAAGGAAATTAATTAAAACAAACTCAACTGTTTTACAATAATAGTTTTTGAATCTCGCTCGGTAATAATGGCATGAGGGTTTACATCCCCAATTAATACTGGCGATAAGGGATTGTGCTTTTTCATATTATTAATAGAAGATTGCTCACTTTGCAAAGCATAGCAATATGTGCATCCATTATTACAACAATTGTATGTACCAATATCGATGCTTTCTAAGCAAAGGCAATCTTCTCTTTGGTTTTTATCTCTTGGAACATTAATCTCTTTTTGTAAAATTGATTTAATCAAATTTTTATCAATGCAGGCACCGTGTTCGATGCCAAAAGACGATAAATCAATTTTTTCTGCACAAGTAAAAAGTGGAAGATTGTGCTTTTTTGCAATCACAGATAAAACCTGTGAAAGTTCAAAGATAATTTCATTTGTCATAGGAAGACTTGGGTCCTTTCCCATGCGTGTCTTCACATTTTTATAGTTGTCAACAAAACTAATTACGCAACGTGTTGCACTGTCTGAAAGCCTTTCTACCATGTAGGAAAATTGCTCTTTATGATAGGCAGTGTTGTAGCGCTCATCAATTATTATTGGATCATACCGCCACACCATTCGATGTTTACCGATTCTTTTTGCTAAGTCTATAAAAATTTGTATAAGTTCTTCTTTTTCAGGTAGATTTTTTTCTGTTTCTTTCCCATAAGGGGTTAGGGTAAACTCAAAATAGTAGGGGAGACTCATTGTATCAAGAGTATCTAAGTGTTTTAAAAATGGTATAGGGTTCTTTGTCCAAAAAATTATTATATCAATTGCATCTTTTGTAAGTGTTGCCCTTGAGTAGCGGTTTTCGTTGTATGGATTTTGAATAAGTACATAGCCTTCAGTTAAGCGGTTCATAAACCAATCGCCATAAAAAGAAGGAATATCTGTTCTTCTTGTTGCGCTAATAATCATTTATTTGTTCTCTTAGTTTTTATTATATCTATAAAATGCACAAAAATCAATATTTGGCTGGTTTTTCAACATATTGTGTTACTTTTTCTTGCCAAGTGAAATAAACTGTGGTAGAATATTTATATAACAGTGCGTGAGTAACGCTATTGAAAAGGGAGAGGCTATGCCAAAAAAATTATTGCAGCGAGTTTATGTTCAAGTTGCTATACTCGTTGTTACTATGATTGCCTTTACTGGGATTCTCATCTTTTATCTCACCTATTCAATGAGTTACCGTGAAATGATAAACATGCTCGAGTCAAACGTAAACACGCTTGCACTTCATATTGAAGATAATTTAAATACCGATATTTTTACAGAAATAAAAACAAAAGAAGATATGTCGAGACAATCTTACGATGAAGCTCATATTTTTTTAGATACTATTAGAACAATGAGCAAAATAAAATATTTATATACTGCCACACTAAATGATACAGGCGATTTGGTATATCATGTTGATGGACTTCCATATGGTGATGCAGATTTTAGGAATGTTGGTGATTTAATAGATGTCGAATTTCAAGCACCTCTTTTAGCTGCATTAAATAATGAAATAGTAATGCACGAAGATATCTTAAATACAGAATGGGGAAATGTTTTTGTTGCCTATTATCCTTTGCATGATAGCAATGGTAATGTTGTTGCAGCACTTGGTATTGAATTTCCTGCAGATAATCAACATAAAGCATTTCAAAATATTCGTCTCGTTGTAAGCCTTGTTATGATTATTATTTGTATAATATCAGGATACCTTGCACGCTATCTGTTTACACGCATTTCTAATCCATATTTTAAGGACTTGTATAATACAGACTCTTTAACGAAATTAAAAAATAGAGCTGCATTTGATACAGATGTATATAATGATATTCAAAGGCATCGTTTAAAAGGTGTGGTTCTTGTCATTACAGATTTAAATGGTTTAAAACCTGTTAATGATAAATATGGTCATAAAATGGGAGACTTTTATATCAATGCTTGTGCTACCGCTCTTATTATTGAAAAAATGAATTATTGCATAGTATATCGAATTGGAGGGGACGAGTTTGCTACACTTATACCCTCAGAATATAGTTCAAATGCAGATTCATATATAGAATTAGTTCGCAAAAAGTTATCAATACTTTGCAATGATTTGATTCCCCCTGCATCAGTTTCAATGGGATATGCAGTTTGTAGTGGAGTCACCCTAGAGGCATGGGAAAAAACATATCAAAAGGCAGATGAAGCAATGTACTTAGACAAAAGAGAATATTATAAGAAACATAAATCACTTGATGGACGTAAATAGTTATTTTACATTATGATAAAGAAAATACTTCAAAATAAAAAGCAATTTTTAGATTTACTCCTTTTAGCAGATGAACAAGAAAGTATGATAGATGCCTATTTAGAAAGAGGTGATATGTATGCACTTTTTGTAGAAGAAGCCTTAACCGCCATTTGTGTGGTTACAGATGAGAAAAAAGGTGTTTTAGAAATAAAGAATATTGCAACAATTCCAAACAGTCAAAAAAAAGGCTTTGGAAAAACATTAATAGAATATATAGAAAGACAGTACTCAAAAACACACTGTGTGCTTATTGTAGGAACCGGAGATAGCCCTTTAACTATTCCTTTTTATAAAAAGTGTGGATTTATCGAAACACATCGTCTAAAAAACTATTTTCCAGAGCATTATGATCATCCCATTATAGAAGAAGGCGTTCAACTCATTGATAAAGTATATTTTGAAAAGAAATTAAATAAATAAGAAAAAATCTGTAACTTTACCTCTATTGCAATGTTTAACTGTATAAAGTATACTTTTTTAGTATTTCTTTATAAGGAAAAGTGATGTTTGAATTTTCTATTTTTAACCTTGTCTCAGTTGTAGTAGTTTCTATTCACTCATTTTTAAATTTTCAACTTTGTCGTGCCTTAAGTGATAAAACTCGATTTCCCACATTTTCGATATATATAGTTTGTCTTATAAATGGTGTAACATCTCCAATATTGATATATAACAATTTTGAAAACCCTATGTTATTTTATGTAATTTTTTCAATTGTCTTAGCAATAGAGGTTTTGCTTTTATTTGATGGAAAGTTTTTCGGCATTATGGGAGTTGCACTTGGATCAATACTTCACTTAACGGTATTGCGCGCCATTGTTATGGCAGGATTTTCATTGCATACAGGGCATACAATGTCTGATATTTTAGCCAGTCCCACTCTTGAACCTTTAGTAAACCTTTGCTCCTTTTCTGTACAAATTATTACCCTTACACTTTTTATTAAGCTTATGCCTCTTAAAACCGTTAGAGAAATAATGGATAATAAGAGTTTTTATAAAAACTTATTATCTTTAACATCTTTACTGGTTATTTTTATGGTGTATAACACTTATATGTTTACAGTTAATTATTTTTCAACAACACTCGCTGTTCAAGAAATTGTTATGGCGTTTCTTGTTTTAGCATTCTTCTATATTATGATACTTCTTTTAATAAAAATTTTTAATTTAGGTATTTATAAAGAAAAAAACAAAGAACTCGAAGTAAAAATTGATAAGGAGCGCTCCCTTTCTTCTGCAGTTTTTAACTATGCAAGTATTGTAATGGAAGTAAACTGTTCTAAAGATAGAATTGAAAGGCTTATTATTGATTCAATAGAGCAAGATGTAAGTGTGATGCCAAACTTTATGAGCATTTTAAAGCGAGATAATGGACGTTTTACACATGCAGATGATATTGAAAAACTTAAAGGAATTAATTCTTTTGATCTAATCGCATCTTTTGAAAATGGAATATATGAATCTGAATATGAGTATCGTTCTTTGCAGATTATATCAACAAATAACGGCCTTCATGCAGATAATGAAGAATATTTATGGTATAAAATGCGAGTAACAACTCGTTTAAATAATGATACAAAAGATATTATAGCTTTTGTTACAATCGAAGAAATTCATGATGAAAAAGAAGAAGAAATAGCACTAAGATTACAAGCAGAAACAGATCCTCTAACAGGAGCGTATAATAAATTAGCTTTTACGACAAAACTTAATGCCTTGTTAGAAGCGGGACATCATGGAACTCTTTACATGTTCGACTTAGACAACTTTAAAGGTATAAATGATAATATGGGACACAGTGCCGGTGATGAAGTATTAAAAGAAGTGTATGCAAAAATTTATGCACTTTTTAGATCTCATGATTTTATTGGGCGTATAGGTGGGGATGAGTTTGTTGTTTTTTTAGCGGGCACTGATGATATTGCTATTATTGAAGATAAAGCTAAAAGAATATGCAATGTTATCAATAAAACATATAAGGCAGAGAATAAGGTACGTATTGAAATCTCAAGTAGCATAGGTGTAGCCATTGCACCTAAAGATGGTAAAACATTTGAAACATTATTCAATGCTGCAGATCTTGCTATGTATGCTTCTAAAAATAAGGGAAAAAACACCTACACAATATATGATGAAAAACTTGTTGAAGGCTTTCATCCTCAAGAGCGCGAAGCATATATGAGACTAAGAGATTCAGAATAAGTTTTTAGGCACTCAAGATATTCTTCTATAACAAAAAATTAGTGCCTTTTCTTATTGATAAATATTTTAAAATAAGATAAAATATAATCAATTAAAAATGCTTTACGATTGGAGTGCTTATGCAAATCTCAGTCTTTTATCTTATCTCTGTTGTTGTGTTTTTTGTGAATACCTTTATTAGTTTATATCTTTACAATGCATTAAGCGAAACAATGCGTTTTCATAAGGTTTCACTCTATATAGTGTGTTTAATAAATGGACTTACTGCTGTTTTTATGTTAAAAAGTAATTATGCAAGCCCCATGATATTTTATATAGTATGTTCATTAGGATATATTATTGAATATACTATTCTGTTTAAGGGTAGATTAGCAGGGAAAGTTGGGGTAGCACTTGGCTCCTTGCTTCATCTATTTGTTATTCGGGCAATTGTAATTTCAGTAGTTTCTATTTCACAAGGCATTTCAATGTATGAAATATATAATAGCTCTGATATACTACCGTGGATTAATCTTTTATCATTTGCAATTCAAATAATCACATTAATACTTTTTATTAAAATTGTACCACTTCCAACAGTAAAAATAATAATTAATAATAATGACTTTTTTTATAATTTACTTCTTTTTGTTGTCTTACTTGCTGTTTACATGACGTATCAGTCAAATATGTTTTTAATTGATTATTTTTCTACAAATCTTGCAATTCAAGTGATCGTAATTGCTATAGTTGCTTTGCTTTTATTTTATATAATTATTTTACATTTTATAAGACTTTTTGAGCTGGGATTATATAAAGAAAAAATAGAAGAGCTTGAAAAAAGAATTGAAAAAGAGAGGTCTTTTGCATCTGCCGTACTTAACTATGCAACAGTAGTTATGGAAATTAATTGTATGAAAGATAAAATCGAACTTTTGCATATCAATTCTATTGAAATGAACCCTCATCGTTTGCCTGGCTTAGTTGAATTTTTAAGTACACGTCTTGTACTATTTTCACATGGTGATGATGCTGATAAAATATTGAAAATTTCTCCTGAATCTTTAATTGATGATTTTGTAAGTGGTATTACCGAGAGAGAAATAGAATATCGCTCCCAAAAAATGGAACCGGCAACAGAGCATCTTGGTGTAAAGTCTTCAGGAGATGAATATTTTTGGTTTAGAATGCGCATTAATACGCGTGTGAATGAAGAAACAGATGAAATTATTGCACTCATAACCATTGGCGAAATTCATGATGAAAAAGAAGAAGTTTTGGCATTAAAAACCATGACCGAAACAGATCAAATGACAGGATTATACAATAAAAAAGCCTTTATAACAAATGTAAATGAATATTTACATTCAGGTGGAAAGGGTGCTTTATATATGTTTGATATTGATAATTTTAAGGGTATTAACGATAATATGGGACACGCAATGGGAGATGAAGTTTTGCGTGACGTTTCTAAAAAAATATCGACACTTTTTAGAGACAATGATTTAGTTGGACGTATTGGTGGAGATGAGTTTATAGCATTTTTAAAAGGTACGGTGAATCAAACTACAATAAAAGATAAAGCAAAAAAAGTTTGTAATGATATTTTAAAAACCTATACTGCAGAAAACAAAGTTAGCATCGATATTTCAAGTAGTATAGGTATTTCAATTGCTCCAAGAGATGGTGTTGATTTTGAGTCATTATTTGCTGTTGCAGATCTTGCTATGTATGCTTCTAAGAGTAAGGGAAAAAATACTTTTACAATATATGATAAAGAACTTGTGGAAGGTTTTAAACCTCAAGAAAGAGAAGCTTATATGAGATTTAAAGCACAAAAACATGAAGAGTAGCTTGTTAAATATACAATTATTGCATAAAAATATATAATGTAAAACTAGTACACAAAGGAAAAGTAATGACAAAACTACTACTTAATGGGGATATACCTGTAAATTGTTATATAATTGAGCATAATAATAAATGTTATATAGTAGATCCGGGCTATGAAAAAGAAGTTGTGCAAAACTATATAGCACAGCATAACCTTGAAGTATTAGGCATTCTTTTAACACACGGGCATATAGATCACATTGGTGCAATTGATGCATTTGATGTCCCAGTGTATGTTCATGAAAAAGAAAAAGAGCTTTTATGCGATAATCATAAAAATGGTTTTGCCTACTACGGAAAAGAAATCCCATATAATATTGATTCTATAAATCTTGTAACAATAAATGATGGTTATACCTTGGCACTCGATAATAAAATCATTGATGTTATCCATACTCCGGGGCATACCGTAGGTGGTGTATGCTATAAAATTGATAATGACTTATACACCGGTGACACTTTATTTGAAGGTTCTGTAGGAAGGTGGGACTTTCCTACCGGAGATGAAAAAACACTAATGAAAACCGTTGTAAAGCTCATTGATACACAAGATGATTCTATAAATATTCACCCAGGACATGGGGAATCAAGCAGCATCGGAAAAGAAAAAAAGAACAATTATTTTTATTTATCTTGGAAAGAAATAAATTAATAGAATTATATGAATAAAAAAAGAATTATAAAGCGTATATTCTTCTCAGGATTTATGATATTTATAGGTATATGTACATTTTTTTTGTTATATACAAATCTCACCTTTTCACATATACAAAAAGATTTGCGCATTATGGGAGTTATTTCTGATATACTTTTACAGTTTGATGATAGAGAATCTTTAATTCATTTAAGCGAAAACACACCTACAATGCCAATGTCATTGAGTGAGGAAGTACAAAAAGATGAAATTATTATTTCTATACAGGGTAATAACAATTTGCGGCTACTAATTTTATCAGCTAAAGAAAAAAAAGAAAGTGTACCAGTAATTCTTTGGCTTCATGGGGGCGGATATGCAATACAAAAGCCGGAAGACGAACTTTCACTTATGCAAGAATTTGTAGAGCATGATGGAAGTGTTGTTATTGCTCCTGATTATACCTTATCAGTTGTTAGTCCATATCCTACAGCGCTTGAAGAGTGTTATGATACGCTTCTTTGGATACACGATAATGCAACAGAACTCGGAGTTGATACAGAAAAGATTATCGTTGCTGGTGGAAGTGCGGGAGGAGGTCTTACTGCTGCACTTAGCTTAATGGCTCGAGACAGGGGAGAAGTTTCTATCGCATTTCAAATGCCTCTGTATCCAATGATTGATTATAAAAATATTCCTGTAGGAAATGAAGAAAAGATGCTTATTTGGGATTTACCTCGAAATGAAGTTGCATGGCAAGTATACTTAGGAGAACTTTATAAAAGTGATTCTGTTCCAAACTATGCTTCCCCTCTGTATGCAGAGGACTTTTCAAATCTTCCACCCACCTATACTTTTGTTGGAACGGAAGATCCTTTTTATGCAGAAACGTTATCCTATATTCAAAAACTTCAAGACGCAGATGTTCCTGTTACTTACAACATATACGAAGGTGCTTATCATGGCTTTAATGTTGTTGCACCCAATGCAGCGGTAAGTAAGGAATCTTGGAGCGATTTATTTTCTGTGTATGATAGCGTGTTGACAGATGATTAAAAAAATGAGATTATAGCTAGCATGAGCAGAATTTGCAACTACCGTATAAAAATACCCTACTATTTATTTGGAAGTTAAGGGGCTTTAAGCACTTTCGTGCAACAGCCCCTAGTTAGTATTAGCGGTTAGGGTTGACCATCACCCCATGTTGGACTTTGGAATCCGGCTGCAGCTGGCTTAAAGCTAAGTACAAATTCTTTAGTATTTGTATTTTCTGCAAAAACAAAGCCTGTACTAGCTGTTAAGGTAATCTTTCCTTCTAGTAAATCTGAGCTTCCTTCAATTGGATCAGCATTAAAACTGAATACTGCACTTAGGATACCGGAATTAGAATCCATTGTGGAAAGCAGTGTTGTAAGAGTCGCATTAAATGAGTCAAGGAAATCTTCTGCTACAACTTCATTATTCATATTAGTGCCAGGAGATACAGAAAAGTATGTAGCAGGCTTGCCAGCTGCATTTTGTACTTCATTGTTACGTATTAAAATTTTTGGCCATCCCGGTGTTGAATCTGTTGCAGCTTGTTCATTAATAGTAAGACTTATGCTAGGTATATTTGTTAATTGACCGTCACCAAATGTGCTAGATATTTGTGTTCTAACAGTAATCTCGTAGTCTTTTTCGTTACTAGCATTGCTAAAAAGATATCCATCTAAAAGGCTTACAGTGACAGTGATTATATCTTCTGTGCCAGATATCGCATCAATAGGAGTTTTTAGCTCTAAAATTTGAATGACCGTAGGTTTATTTAAGTTAAATGCATCAATAATGCCTTGTAGTGTAATATTTGCGTGCTCTGCTACAACTTCCCCGTTGGCATCAAGGGCAGGAATAAATGTAAAACCTGTTCCGATGCTTCCGCCAGCTTCAATGCCTACTTTTCCATTTTCACTAGGTATTGTAGTTTCTATTCCAATAGATTCAATTGTATCATCTGAAATTATACGTATACCATCACCAAATTCACTACCAGTTTGTGTTAAAACAGAAAACATAAATTCTTTTGTTCTGCTACCATTTTCAAATTTGTGACTAGGCTTAGTTGTAAATTCAATTGTGACACTTTCGTTTGTTCCGGTCGTAGCACTAATACCCTCTGTAAGTACTGCGCTTTCAAAACTAAGTGAGTTGGTAACTAATGCAGTTGCAAGGTTTTGTAACGCAGTATTTGCCCTACTTGCAACAACTTCATTGTTATCATCCAGAGCAGGAATAAGTACTATACCTTCTCCTAACTTTCGGTATCGCTCTATTCCTACTACCCCGTTGCTTGCTGGATGTGAAAAATACACTGGAATTGAGTCAAAATAGGTATCAAGAATTGTAAGTACTCCTGCAGTTTCATCTGTAGCTTTTATTCCGCTTGGCCAATCAATATCAGAGATGTTTGCATATCCTACTGCTACACCGTTTTCAAACTCACTTATAAAGTAATATCCGTCTGCTGTTTTTTTTATGCCATAATAACTAAATCCATCTGTCCATACAGAATAATAGTCATTTCCGTTTTTTTTACTTTCACCTTCAACGAAGGCAATATCATATAATGAAGTTTGTCCCATTTTTGAACTAATTGTTTTACCCGAAAGAGAAACTGTGGCTGTAATTTTTTGCTCTTCTTCGCCAAGTGAAAATGTTTTGCCTTTAGCATCATTAAGAAAGGTTTCAGCTTCTTGCGTTGTCGTGTTTTCACTGAGTGTCGCCGCTAATTTTTGAACTGTGCCGGCCTCTAATGCAGCCCAAATATCATCTGCAGAATTATAACCGTCACTTACACCGTCGGTGGCAAGTGTTGGAATGTAATAAAAATCTCCGCTAACTGTTATAGCGCCATTTAAAGTTCCAATAGTAATGTTTTCTACAAGGCCACCAAAGTATTTATTATCGTCGTCGATAAATACTGCTCTATATGAAGCATTATTGCCAATTGTACCTATAAGCTCGCTTTTGCTTGCCACAAATTGTATAGGGTATAAGGTTAAACTTGGTGCAGAAGGTGTAAGTGTTCTTCCATTATAAGAAAATGTTCCTGTTACTGATGGCATTGCATTAATGGTAAATTTTTGCCCAGCTACTACTTCCAAAAAATATACGTAAGCTGCTTCTTCAGATATCGCAGTTATCGGTGCTTCATACTTTGGTGATGTTTGTAATACTTCGTTTTCAGGTACAGAGCTAAATGTTGGATTTGCTCCATCTGTAACATGGAATAATGAAGATCCTGATGACAGTATAACATAGTAAGTATTTCCACTGCCAAAAATTGCTTTTGTTTCAGAGCTTGCATTTTTAACAAAGGGATAGCTAACACCATTTACTGTTAAGGTGCTTCCATCAGCTGAAAAAATACCTTCTGTTGTAGCTTCATTTATAAATGAAGCAGAAATGGTTTTCACTGTAGTTACCGGTGAATTATTTGATTGTAATTGAACTGTTTTTCCTGCAAGGTCGCCTTGGATACCTTCAGGAATTCCATCTGAGGGAGGTTGTACTACAGGATCATCGGGATTTGTTGTGTTTTGATCTTCTCCACTACCTAAAGACGTATTGGGTTGTGGACAACTTACTAAAGTAAGAATTAGCATTATTAAAAAAATACCAAAAATCAGCCTAGGAAACATTTTCATAGATTACTCCTAAAGATTAATATTAGTTTTGAGAAAATAGTCTCTTTCTCCTAATAAAAGTGTAACCCCTCACTAAGCGCTGTGTCAAGAGCTCTTGTTTATATTTCTTACGATTATGTATAAAAGACTTGTAAGATAAAGTAAAATATGGTATATTTAAACACATGTCTGATTTTGTTTTTTATTCTTAAAAAGGATGGTTCTTATGATTAATGACGAAGTATTAAAAAAATTCAATATTGAAGGAAAAACAGTACATCTGGATGGAGGACAAGGAACTTCAATTCGTGTCGGAAATGCAGTGTTTAAACCTATAGAAAACAAGCATGCTCATATTTTTATTGCAAGTGCATGGAATCAATTAGAGCCCAAAGAGTATCGAGTTGTAAAGCATCTTGTATCAAATAATAATGAGTATATCGAAAGTGGTTGGGCTGCAACTGAGTATGAAGAAATGTATGAAGATACTATTGCTTTGGAAAAAAAGCTCCATGCATCTAAGCACCTACATAACGATTTACGAAATCTTGGCATTGTAACAATTCCGTTCTCAGATGACCCTTGGACAAGGGCTAATAAAACACTTTGGCATAATGTACCATATGAACAAGTACTCGATGCAGAGGTAAACTCTTTATGTACAATGCTTTTAGATAGTTTGGAGCCGGTTAATGATGAGTATCAGCTAGTTCATGCAGATTTAGCAGGGAATACACTTTTTGATAAAGATGGTATTCCTATAATTATAGATTTTTCACCTGCAATAGCACCTGCAAAGTATGCACACAGTATTTTAATTTGTGATTCAATTGCATGGAAAAATGCATCAATAGAATCACTTAATCTTTTAGAGCCTTTTGAAGATTATAAAGAATTTATAAAGTATGCAATAGCGTTTAGAGTATTAACAGCAGCATATCAAGTAGGAGATTCCTTTCCGGATGCTTTAACCGAGTGGCAAGCATATAAAAAAATATGGGATTATGTGCAACAATAAGGTTTGACTTTCACTTATTTCTTGTGTAAAATATATCAATAGTATAGATTTATTGAGGATACAAGTGAAAAGTATTGAAACATTACAAGAATCACATGGAAAGGGCACTCTTGCCGTTGAAACATTTTATTCTAAAGAGTTAAAGAAAGAATGGAACTATTCTGTATATCTTCCTTTTGGTTATGAAAACAGTGAAGACACATATCCAGTTATGTATATGCTTCATGGATTAACTGATGACCATCAATCTTGGATGCAAAAAGGAAGTATAGAAAACGTATTAGATGAATATATATCCCAAGATCTTTTTCCTCCATGTGTGGTAATATTTCCTGATGGTCAAAATGCTTGGTATTCTGATATTCCTACCTTGCCTATGCGAAGTGCTTTTACAAATGATTTATTTCCATTTATTGAAAAAAAATATCGCTTAATACACGCAAAAAAGGCAAGAGCAATTGGGGGGCTTTCTATGGGAGGGCATGGAGCATTATTGTTTTCTCTTTTGCATCCTGAATATTTTTCAGCAGCTTTTATACTTTCTCCTGCAATTACAGAATATGGGAAAAGCCCTAGCGATATTCTTATAAACACTATGAAAGAAGAAAAACTAGATCATGTGTATGGAAATCCATTTTCACAAAGTAAATGGGACTCATATAGTTATCATGAAGGATACAACCAGTATACAAAAGGTAATGAAAAAGTTCAGTTTTTTATAGGGACAGGATTAAAAGATTTGGTCACACCCGTAGAAAATGTAAAAAATCTTGTGTCTAATTTTACACGAGATAATGTGGAATATATGTATACAGAAGTACCTGATGGCGAGCATGAATGGGCTGTATGGATTGAGCTCATGAAACAAGTGTTGCCTTTTTTAAAGAAAAACTTTTTGGCTTAAATGTAATAGGTTAAATAAAATAGGATACAGTACTAAAAAAATTAATTTTTAGATTTTTTATTAATATGCAAATTTTAAAATGTATGCTATAATAAAGTATTGGGATTTTTTATAAAATATATGATTAGCAGGCGTAGATTACTCATTATACTTACTACATACTCAATTTCTTTTTTCTTTGCTATTCTCATTGCAATGGTGTTTAGTTCTAATGTCGATAAGGGCTATGAATCAATACCGGTAATGATTTTTTCTAATATTATTATATTCTCGCTTTCATTTTTTGGAGCAGGAAAATTTTCAGATTTTTGGTCAAAGTATTTACATAGTAAAGATATTAATACAGGGTTAACATATATTATTACTTCATTTTTAGATGATATCCGAAATGCTTATTCAATAAATGAAATGGTAAATTCAATACAAATAAATCTAGAAAAAAAAGGTGATTGTTCTGTTCTCCTTATTGATTCTGAAAAAGACTATGTTATTTATAATAGTCCTTCTAATATCACACAAGATGAAAAACTTTACAGTGTGCTTAGTAGGAATTTTTCGAGATTGCATGTAGATGGGTGTTATTTTTTTGATCAAGATTTAGGTTTGCTTTCAGATAGTAATAATGCCAGAGGATTTTTTATTGTTTTTAACAGTATTAAATTATTTGTATTTTGTAACGCAACACGAATATTTTCGACGGTTATTTTTGAAATGCTGTTTGAGGAATTAAAGAAGTTTTACACGCGGTACAATGCAATTATTCCTTTATCTGAAATAGATGAACTGTCACAAGAATGGTCTATGGTTGCAGATACTCAAAAAGCCTTTTTACCTCAAACATTACCAAGTATTGATAAACTTGATATGGATGTGTACTTTAAACCACTAATAAATGTTTCGGGTGACTATTATACTGTTCTTGAAATTTCTAAAACAAAATCACTCATACTTTTGGGCGATGTTTCAGGAAAGGGTTTTAGTGCAGCACTCATTATGGGAATAGTGATAAATATTGTAAAAACAATGGGCAATAAAACTGACTTACCGAATTTAGTCTATGAAATTGATAACGCAATAAAAAATATGCATTTCGATGATAAATATACGGTGCTTTTTGTAGCACTTCTCGACACTGAAAATATGACTCTTTCTTATATAAATGCTTCAATTGCAGATATTTGTATACTTACCGATAATCCAGCAGGGTATAAGGCAAAGTGGCTGGAGTCTACTTGTAGTATTATTGGGCTAATAGATATAGGCAATTTAGAAATTAAAACTGTTCCCTTGTTTTGGGGAGATGTACTTTTTTTTGCAACCGATGGACTCTGTGAATGTGTAGATAAAAATGGTGTAGAACTGGGATGTAGTGAAGTATTTAATACCACAATTGCAAACTCTGCAAAAAAAGATCCAACAAGTTTTATTCATGATATAAATGCACTGGCTTTTGACTACACAGGTGGGAAAAAATTTAGGGATGATATAACAATACTTGTTCTAAAGGTAAAAAGATAAATGGTTTATAGTTTTATTAATTTTTGTGTAATAATTGCAGTATATCTATTTTATCGGTTTGCTCTTAGAAAACAACTGTCTAGTGAAGTAATAGTATTTTTTCCACTATTAAATATATGTGTAATTCAATCAAGCCTTGTTGTTGTGCTGTATATAATAGAACTTAGCGGAATACACTTTTATTTTCTTAATAGGTGCTATATTTTTTCTATATACTATTGTTTACTTGTATTATTTCGTTTTGCATGCAATTATGCAAATCCTCGATCATCTCGCTTGTTACACTATGTTTCATATAAGTAATCCTACTACGATAGGGGAAAATGGAATAGCTCTTTTGTCTTTCTTTGATATGGGACATTATGCTTATACACCAGATGTATTATTTATTCCGGCTTTCAGTTTATTTGTTCTTATTTACAGATTTATTACGGTAAAAGACAATGTTTTAAAATACAAGTTTGTACTGATAGCGCTTGTATACATAAGTGTATTCTATTTTTATATTGTGTTGGTATTTGGTGGTAGTACTAAGGATTCTCTAAATTATATGTTTTCGCTTGCAACCTTGTACTTAATAGTTGTATTATATAGAATATCATTTATTAATCATGTACTTGGATTTCGTAATACTTTAAAGCTCTTACGAAGAATGTTTTTTGAGTATGTTCTATTCGGAATTATTGTTTCAGCTTTTTTTATTTTATTTTTTCTTGCGTTACCTTATAATCTAGTAGTATTTGCAATTTTAGGTTCTGTAACTATTCTTTTATTATATTTTGCGCAAGCATTGGTAAGGAAAAAAAATCAAGCAAGTTTTGTTAGAGATACAGCTGAAGTTACACTTGGTAATTTTTTTACGAATATTGATTATACTGGTAACAAAGAAAAAAATCTTCGTTCTTTTACTGAAATGGTTGAAGAGGTTTTTGATGCCTCTGGTATTGAGTTTTTTGTTGTTGAAGAGGATGAATTAAGAATAGCCCATTCAAGTAGAGACTTTTATGATGTAAAATTACATTTAAATACTTCATTATTTAAGGCACTTTCTCATACTGAACTTACAGTATTATCTCGCTCTGATTTAGAAAATGATAAAGCTCTTTTTGATATTCATGAAGAATTAGAAAATGCTTTTTCATACTTTAACTCTCACGCAATGATAGTTTTGCATGGAGAAAGAAGTATTATTGGAATAATTTCTTTAGGCGAAAAAAAACTATCAATACATTATAGCGATTATGATGTAGAACTTATGCGGTATTTTTATCCTAACTTTTTTGTTTTTGGATACTATCTACAAACAAGTAGAAAAGAATCTCTTATGGGAATAATAAGTCGTGAAATTGAATTTTCAGGTCAAGTAACAAATTCAATTTACAAAAACATTGATAAAATACATAATCCTACATTAGACGTAGGGTATCTTTCAAGGTCGTTAAGAAATCTGGGTGGGGATTTTATAGATATTATTCACTTAAATGATGAAAAACATATGTTGGTCGTAGGAGATGTTTCAGGAAGAGGCTTAAATGCCAGCATGTGTATGATTATTTTAAAATCATTTATTAGAAGCTTTGTGAAAGAAACAGAAGATTTAATAGCATTAATTAGTAAGCTAAATAGTTTTATTAAGCATAACTTGCCTAGGGGTATATTTTTTGCAGGTACTTTTATGATTTTTGATTCAAGTACTAATATGTTATATTATGTGAATTGTGGCGTTCCTGGTATTTTTTTATACACAAAGTCTTATAATAATGTTATTGAAATTCAGGGAGAGGGAAAAGTTTTAGGGTTTGTTGAGAATATAAGCGAATTAATTACAGTAAAAGAAATGCAACTACATGCAGGAGATATTGTATTAACTTGTAGTGATGGAGTTACCGATTCCCTGTCTTTACGTGGGGAATTATATGGTAAAAAACGTATAGAAAATGTTTTACTTGAAAACATGCTTTATCCGTCTCAAAATATTTGTCAGTTTTTGTATGATGATTTACAATCTTTTACGGCAAAAGGTATTTCTGACGATGTTAGCGTGTTGTTATTAAAACTATTGGGATAAAGGAAGTTATATGGAGCAATTAACTATTGTAGAAAAAAAAGGCGCAAACTACATACTTCTTGAAGTAACAGGTAATATAAATTCCTATACATACACAGATTTACAAACAAAGATTGTTGAGTGTGTAAAGGAATCTGAACTTATTCTTGATTTGGATCATGTAAAAACAATTTCATCATCAGGGCTTGGAGCCCTGATGGTGGGATATGAAGATGGTGAAACTTTTGGACACAAACTATATATTATGAATCCATCCAAAATTGTAAAATTAGCAATAGAATCAACAGGTTTTGCCGATTATTTTCCCGTTATACACTCAATAACAGAAGTATTTTGATTTTATATAAACTTCAACATCTTTTTTACCCAAGAAAGCTTGCCCTTATATGGAGCATATCGAATAGGAACATCAAGCCAGTTAGCTTTTTTTAGTACACCTTTTGTATGGCTAAAGGTTTCAAAACTTCTTTTCCCGTGATAGCTTCCCATACCACTATTACCAACGCCACCAAACCCTAGATTAATATTGGCAATGTGTACTACAGTATCGTTTACACAACCACCGCCATACGAACAGTATTTAGTAACATACTTTTCTGCTTTTTTAGATTGTGTAAAAATATAAAAAGCAAGAGGTTTTTCTCTTTCGTTTATTTTTACAACAATATCTTCTAACGAATCAAATTCAATAATTGGTAAAATAGGCCCAAAAATTTCTTCTTGCATTATTTCATCATCCCAACTTACATTGTCAAGAAGTGTGAGGCTAATTTGTAATGTTTGTGCATTTGTTTTTCCGCCCCAAATAGGGTTTCCTCTTTCAATTAAACCTGAAATGCGCGCAAAGTGTTTTTCATTAATCATTTTTGGGTATTCGTCGTTTGTTTCAGGACTTTCGCTATAAAACTTTACGGCATATTTCTTGATTCCTTCAATGAGTTTTGCTTTAACACTTTTATCTACCAGTAAATAGTCGGGGGCAACACAGGTTTGGGCTGAGTTTAGCATTTTTCCCCATACAATTCGTTTTGCTGCAAGGTCAATGTTTGCAGTTTTTTCAACTATACAAGGGCTTTTGCCTCCAAGTTCAAGCGTAACAGGGGTTAAATGTTTTGCTGCTTTTTCCATAACCGTTTTAGCAATTACAGGGCTACCGGTAAAGAATATGTGATCAAATTTTTGGTCTAAAAGTTCTTTATTTACGTTACGGTCACCCTCTACGG
>CAYJJW010000014.1:0-21566 GCA_964370555.1 uncultured Treponemataceae bacterium
GTGTTTAAACCTTGTGCTAATTCGTGTATCATGATATGTTATAATACAATGAAGTAGAGTATTCAGTCAATGCATATTGACTTAAAAGTTGACTTTATATTAGATATTTTAGGGGAAAATTAATGGATGATTTTCAAAAAGCTAAGGCTTTAATTGATGCTTGCCGAGATGAAGTTTCAAAGCGTGTTGTGGGGCAAACCCATGTTATAGACGGCATTCTTACCGCACTTATTGCAGGAGGACACGTTCTTTTAGAGGGTGTGCCCGGTCTTGCAAAAACGCTTACCGTAAAGACATTTTCTGATATTTCAGGTTTTGACTTTAAACGGATTCAATTTACACCGGATCTTTTGCCGGCAGATGTTTCAGGAACTATGATCTATGAGCAAGCGAACAGTCGTTTTACTGTTAGAAAAGGCCCTGTTTTTACTAACCTCTTGCTTGCAGACGAAATTAATAGGGCGCCTGCTAAGGTTCAATCTGCATTGTTAGAAGCAATGGCCGAAAAGCAAGTTACTATTGGCGAAAATACCTATCCATTGCCTGATCCCTTTTTTGTACTTGCAACACAAAACCCAATAGAGCAAGAAGGAACATTTAATCTTCCCGAGGCAGAATTAGATAGATTCTTATTAAAAATAATTTTAACATATCCTTCAATAGAAGAAGAACAATCTGTTGTAAAAACGGGCGGAAATGCAGAGGATATTCCTGTTAGCAAAGTGCTAAGTGAAAATGCACTTAAGGCTTGTAGTGATTTGCTTGAAAAAATAGTCTGCAGTGATGATATTATTCGGTATATTGTTTCAATCGTTGCAGTAACTCGCCCTGATAAAGAAAAATTAAGTTCAAAAAGCGGTGCCCACTCTTCAGATGTGCTAAATTACATTTCTTTTGGTGCTTCTCCACGGGCAAGCATTGCACTTTTTAAATGTGCCAAAGTACAAGCCTTATTTGCGGGAAGGTCTTTTGTTCTTCCTGAAGATGTAAAAGCTGTTGCCCCTGCAGTTTTGCGCCATCGTTTAGTATTGTCGTATGAAGCTGCTGCTGATGGTGTTGCCGTAGATGATTTAATTGAAAAAATTCTTTCACTTATGCCAATTCCTTAAGAGGTATCAATGGCAAAAAAATCAGGCATTATTAAAAATACCTATTCACTTTCTCAACGTGCTTCAAACTTGCGTTTAGTATCTCGCACCATAGCAAATTGTTTACATAGTGGAAACTTTCGATCCATGTATAAGGGCCGTGGTGTAGATTATGCAGGTGGAAGAGAATATTTGTATGGTGATGATATTAGAGCTATTGACTGGAACGTAACAGCAAGAATGGGTAAGCCATACATAAAACTTTTTGAAGAAGATAAAGAACTTATGGTTTTTCTTATTGTTGACAGGTCTTGTTCAATGGAAAGTGGAACAGGAAAAAAAACACGCGTTGAAACGGCAAGTGAAGCGGCAGTGCTTATGCTTTTTGCCGCCATGCAAAATTCGAGTCCTCTTGGCGGAATATTGTTTGATGGCGAAATCGAATATTCCAGTACTCCTAAAACAGGGAAAGACCATGCAATGCTTTTTTTTACAAAGATAGACAGTCATCCAAAACACAATAAAGAAGGCACAAATCTTGTTAATGCATTGAGGTATGCTTCAAAATTGTTAAAAAATCGTGCTCTTGTAGTAATTTTATCAGATTTTCGGTGTTCGGGGTATGAAAAAGAAATTGCAAGTTTGGCGGTAAAACATGATGTTCTTGCGGCTAGGATTACTGATGAAACAGATGTAGCCTTGCCAAATATAGGCGCAGTAACCTTTTTTGATTCAGAGAGTCAAAAAAAGAAAGTTTTTCCTACTTCAAATGCATCATTTGAACGAGAATGGAAAAAATATAACGAACGGCATTTAGAGCGTTGGCAATCTATGTGTGCAAAAAGAGGCATATCAACTTGTACACTTTCTACCAACACAGACCCACTTCAAGAATTGGTAAAGTTTTTTTCTTCAAGGAGTTTTATGTGAAAAAACACTGTTTTACTCTTTTTTTCTTGACGTTGGTATGTTTTCTATACTCTCAAACCGTTAATCTTATGCCTAAAGAAGTGTATGTGGGGGATGAAGCTGAGATTCACTATAGTTTTGATTGGGATGGAACATTATTTTCTGAAAATGCTCAAACAGAGGTATCAATGGTAACTTCTTCAACAATTGATGAAAGTCTTGATTCTTCTTATACAATAAAAAGTATGCAACTGTATCCAAACCAAACGGGCTATACACTTTCAATAGTAGTTATCCCTTGGGAATCGGGCGCCTTGGATTTAGTAGCATTTGATCTTGCTACAATTTTTGATTTGTCTGTAAATAGTTTGCTTATTGATATTCCCGAAGTGTATATTGAATCTATACTTTCAAACACAAATGAAAGAAATGTACGTCCTCCGGTAGGACCAGTAATTATTCCCGGAACAACGTATGCTATTATCGCTTTTGTTATGCTATTACTTTTGGTGTGTGTGCTTATCATTATTGTTATTGCAAGACTTGCTCTTATAAAAGAATGGCTTAAGTCTTTTTTTGGGAAAATCTGGGCAAGTGATAATTTTAAAAAGGTGTCACGTGAACTTATTGTGCTTTCAAAAGGAATAGGCACAATAGATCCAAAGGTGTTTGCCGCAAAACTTTCGGTTATTATTAGAACATATCTGGAGGGAAGATTTTCTCATAGGTTTACTGCCGAAACAACCAGTAGTTTTTTTGTTATTTTTGATACTCTTTTTGCGGGAACCGTTTCCGATAAAGCCGAATCTTTTTTGCAAGATTTGTACGAAGTATGTGTGCGCTGCGATTTTTTACATTATGCAGGCAGTGAAGTAGAAAAGGCACCTCTTAGCACTCAAGAAGCCCATTCTTTAATTGAAAAAACACAAAAAGCTGTTATTTATTTTGAAAAGGATTCTGATAATGATTCTACAGAAGAAGGTGGCGGGGTATGACCATATTTGAACAACCAATTGCTTTCTTGTTACTACTATTAGTTCCTCTCTATTTTCTTTTGCAAAAAATAGGCTTTTTTTCTAAAATTCTTTTTCCCCTTCCTTTTGAAGATTGGGAAGGACAAGGTTTTGAATGGGAAAGTTCTGTTAATTCTTTGTTTAGAATTATTTCGCGGGTAAGTTTTATTGCGGGGTATGTTTTATTAGTTATAGCATTTGCAAGCCCTATTTCTGTTCGAGAAGAGCGTGTGTATACCTCTCGCTCATCTGATGTAATTTTTGTAGTTGATATAAGCCCTTCTATGGCTGCAATGGATATTGCAGGTGGAACCCGCTTGGATGCTGCTAAAAAAGCAATTCACTTGCTTGTTGATGAAAACAAGGGTGGGGCATACGGACTTGTATCTTGTGCGTCAAATTCCGCTTTGCTTGTGCCACCAACAATGGATCATAACACTCTTTTTACTCGACTTGATACCATGCATATTGGAGAACTTGGTGATAAAACAGCCTTGGGGTTAGGGCTTAGCACCGCTGTGTATCATCTTATGTCTACATATGCTCCTAAAAAAAGTATTGTTCTTTTAACAGACGGAGAAAATAATGCAGGATCTATACACCCCGAAACTGCAGCTACATTGGCAAGAGACCATGGTATTGTTCTCTATATTGCAGGCATTGGCACTAGAGGAACTGTTCCTATTGAGTATGTGGATCCTTTTTCGGGGCAAAAATATTCAGGCTTTTTAGATTCAAGTTTTGATAATTCTTCTCTTCGTCTTTTAACAAATATGACAGGTGGAAAATATTTTACCGTTGAAACCTTGTCATCATTGTCAGAAGTCTTGAATACGGCAAATAAGGAAACTTCAGTTACTCAGTCCTATCATATAAAAATGGAAAAAGAATCTTTATATTCAAAAGCACTTATTGCAAGTATGATTTTTTTTGTTTTTGCATGGCTTATTAGACGATGCTTTTTGTCGGAGGTTTTATGAGTATACAATTTTCACAGCCGTTTTATTTTATGCTCTCCTTTTTTCTCATTCCTGCACTACTATTTTTTTACTTTCGTTCAAAAAAAATAATTAGTTTGTTAATGAATTATGCCGGCAAAAATAAGAAAATGGTACATGGAATTAAAAGTCGTATTGTTTTTCGCTCCTTTTGCTGGAGTCTTGCATGGTTATGTATATGTATTGCTCTTACCGGCCCTTCATGGGGAACAGAACTTGTTCCCGTTCAAAAAAGTGGAAGATCTGTAGGTTTTGTTTTTGATATTTCGCATAGTATGACTGCAAAAGATATTCAAGGAAACTCATTAAGTCGCTTAGAGTATTCAAAGCAATTTTCACAAGAATTACTTTCTGTCTTGCCCGGTGTTGCAACATCTGCGGTATTGGCAAAGGGCGATGGCGTATTAGCGGTACCGCTCACAGAAGATTATTATGCTATTTCAAATCTTATTACATCTCTTTCACCATATATGCTTTCTCATCCGGGGTCAAGTTTGTCAAAAGGTGTACTTAAAGCAATAGAGTCTTTTCCGCCGCAATCTGCTCGAAGTTCATATATTATTGTAATGAGTGATGGCGATGATACAGATGCAAATCTCGCCGATGCAATAGATAAAGCGGTAAGTTTTGGGATTCATGTTGTCTTTGTTGGCTTTGGGTCTGAAAATGAAATCGAAATAATTACAGGTGATGGTGTTACTCGTGTAAAAACAGCACTAAGGTCTGAAAAATTGCAAACACTTGCACAAGAAAATTTTGTAGACTTTGTATTTGCTGATGATACTCATGCCATAGACTCCATTGTACAAATAATTAAACCTTCAATCTTTTTTTCAGACAATGCTACAACGGCAAGTTATGAGCTTTCTCCTATAAAAAGGCATGGATTTTTTATTTTGGTTGCAATAATTTCTTTTTTAATTGGCTTACTTGTGTATGTGTTTGAACCATCAAAAATTTTAAAGCTTCTAGGTGGGCGGGCAAAAAGTATTACACTTTTGTTGGTTATTATGTCTTCTTCTCTTTTTACAGGTTGTAATGATTGGTTTACCGATGCACGAGATGTTCTTGAAGGTTCGTATCAATGGACACAGCAAAATTATCAAGAGTCCGTTGCCTCATTTTTAGAGGTTACCACCAGAGCTCAAGAAAAAGAAGACTTAGAAATGCTTCAGTACGGACTGTTTGGTCTTTCTTGTGGGTATCTTATGCAAGGAGAATCAGAAGCAAGCTTAACAAAGATTAACGAAATGAATCCTGTGGTATCAGTAAGCCTTGATTTTTCACGTTGGTACAACAAGGGGATTATTTTTCATAGAAAAGGCGACTATGAAAGTGCTGCATTTTGCTTTAAGAAGGCTTTACTAATTGACAGTACAAACATTAATGCAAAAATAAATTTAGAATTATGCCTAAATGATGAAAAAATAGAAACTCAACAAGGCATACAGGAGAGAATACCCGTTCAAGAGCAAAATGACTCTTTTTCTGGAGCAGCAGAGGCTGTATTCTCAGTTATTAGAAGAAATGAGGAAAATCAATGGAAAACGCAAGAAGTTGCACCGGAAAAAAGCGATATAATAGATTATTAAGTTTTTGCTTGCTGGTTTTTTGCCTTGCATCAACTTTATATGCTCAAACTCAACCTTTTCAGTTTTCCCAACAGGGAGATTTTGCTGTTTCAAGCGAAAGTGCCTTTACCCTTCAACTTATTGGCATCTCTCCTTCTAATATAGAGATAATTACACGAGCCTTCCCCGATGGTGTTACATTTGTATCGTCAACTAAAAGTGATGGATTTGTTCGCCAAGATAATGGAATATCTCAAAAAGCAACAACTATTACCTATATACTTCGTTTTTCAAAAGAAGGTACCTATAATTTAGGCTCTTTGCCGATAATGATTGATTCGTCTCTAAGAAGCATAACCTTTCCTATAGTTACTGTTTTTCCGAATCCTAATATATTAGTGCCTGAATTGATTTTGGAGGCACATTCAAACTTATATAGTTTGGAAGAAGGCATTTTTACTTTGAGTGCGCGCTATTTTAAGAACATTCAAGATCTTCATGTTGGTTTATCGGAAAATGCACTTATTGAGCAAAAAGAAATGTATATTGAAATGCCATCAAGCGATTATTCTTTTTCATCTGAAATGATTCCCATCGCAACTTTTACCTGCGTTCCCTTTTCTGCAGGATCTCTTACATTTCCTGAAATTACCGTAACATTTACCGCATACAATGGTCAAGAGAGGGTAATTACACTCAAATCAAATTCCTTTGTTGTTTCTTCTTCTGACAACACTACTGATTCGTTATACGGTAATGAGCGAGCCTTTTTACGTACAGAAGAACATTATTTATTGCCAGACGATACGTTTCAAGAAAAAAAAGAAGATATTGTTGAAAGGCTTGTTGCTTTACGCATACAAGAAAAATATTCATTTTTCCCATTTGAAGCAAAAAAAGCAAGAATAGAACTTGAATCTCAAGAAAATATTGATAATGTTGGAGAAACTTCTTATGCATGGGTGCTTAGTGGAATTGTATTGTCACTTCTATGCCTCTTTTTAGGTTTTGTGTTTCGATTATTAAGGAAAAAATTTGAATATACGCATACTTTCTTTTATGGCATATTGTTTTCGCTTGGAGTTATTATGTTAGGATTAAGTTTATATTATGGACGTCCTTTACTCAATCAGTATGCTATAACCTATGGAAGTCGTTTATATACAATACCTGAGTATGAATCAAAAACTGTTTCATCGCTTGCTGCCGGATCTCGTGTTGCAATACAGCACTCTGTAGGAGAGTGGTACCTTGTTTTAGATCAAGATGGCAAAAGTGGTTGGGTTTTAAAAAATGATTGTATTTTAATTGAAAAAGAAAGAGGAAACAATGGATTTTGGTGACATTTTAGATCAATGGGAAAAGGGCTCAAATACGAAAAAAGTGCAAAATACGTCAAGTAAAAAAGCTAATGCACCTGAAAAAAAGGTCACTGTAGCAAAGAAAAATACCGACATGACGGCATGGCTTAATAAATATGGTGTAGTCGATAAAGATAGTCTTGTAAAAGACTATGAAATATCTAAGGCGGTAAACTCACACACTTCGGCAAAAAATTTACCTATAGATGCAACTATTGATTTACATAATTTTACACAAGAAGAAGCATGGAGTCAGCTTGAAATTTTTATTGCAAATTGCAAACAAAAAGGTTTAAAAAAAGTTCTTATTGTACATGGAAAAGGCACCCATTCAGATGGAGACCCTGTATTAGGAAAAATGGTAAAACTATTTATAGAGCAAAAGAAAATGCTTGGAGCTTCAGGTCATCCAAAGGCCGCCCTAGGCGGAAGCGGCGCAACATGGGTAGTTATTAAATAATTACGAATTACAAATGCCTAATTAGTAATTATTTTAACTTGCCTACTTGCCTTAATCAATAAATTTGAGTATCTTTATTATATGAACGATTTATATTCGGCGCTCGGTGTTTCAAAAACTGCCTCTGCCGATGAAATTAAAAAAGCATATAGAAAATTAGCTCTACAATATCACCCCGATAAAAATCCGGGGGACAAGGTAAGTGAAGAAAAGTTTAAAGAAATAAGTGCAGCCTATGCCGTTTTAGGTGATGAAGAAAAAAAACGCCAATACGATATGTATGGTTCTGCAGATGCTTATGCACAATCTCAAAGGCAATCCTACAGCCAAGGCTATGGGCAAAATCCGTTTGCAGGGGATGATTTTTGGGAATGGTACTCACAGGCAACACAGCAAAACGGCGGATACAGAAGAACCTACACCTATCAACAACGTAATACAGAACCTCTTTCAAAAACCGATTATTTTTTCGCACTTATACGCTATGGCATAACACTTTTAGCAGGATTAGTCTTTTTTAGATTTTCAATAATTCTTTTTCCGATAGGACCTATTCTTTGTATTGCCGCAATTGTTAATGGGGCTTCCGGAGTTCTTCGAAGTCTTGGCGGTTTAATAGGCGGCTCTAAGCCGTAGCCCCAAAGGCATAAAAAAAGGAAAGTAGACACATGCTATTTTCCTTTTTTTGTATTATTTTTCTCTGAAGATAATTCTACCACGGTTTAGGTCATACGGTGATAAAGCTACTTTTACGTGGTCTCCGGGTACGATTCTAATGTAATGCTTTCGCATTTTTCCTGATAAATGTGCTAGAATTACATGTTTGTTTTGTAATTCTACTCTGAACATGGTGTTTGGCAAGGCTTCTTTAACAACGCCTTCTACTTCAATTGCTTCTTCTTTAGCCACAATTCCTCCATAGGGTATTATTCTTGAAAAAAAATCAAGATAGTGAGTAAAAAAAGCCTAAAAAAGGCAAAAAGCATTTGCTTTTTTTTCAAATCACTATTATAATTTTAGTGTGAAAGAGGAATGTTGTCAACTATATGGAGCGTAAGAAATGGAAAAAGAATTCACAGAAAAAATGCAAGGATTACTTGTAGAGTCAAAAGAAGAAATTATGGATACCTTAATGCAAAATAATGCAGACTTTAGGGAAATTGTTGAAACAATGGAATCTAAAGATGTGGTAGATATTGCATCAGATGATATTGATAGAAAAATGTTGGAAGCTGTTGGCTCTCAGCAAATGAATAGATTAAGTTTGATTGATAATGCTTTAGCTCGTATTGAGCAAGGTAAGTACGGATTATGTATGCGTTGTAGCAAACGAATACCTGATGAACGGCTTGAAGCTATTCCTTATGCAGTGCTTTGTATTGAATGTAAAACAAAAGACGAGCGAGCAAAAAGAATGGGGCAGTTATAATTATATAATACTATTTGACTGCCATATTCCATTACTAAGGTAGTGGGTGGCAGTATAACCTGCTTCTTTTACAAACAGTAAAGCTTTATCAAAATGAGCGATAATTGAGTCTGTACTATGGCTATCTGAGTTTATGGTAATTGGCACATTTTGAGCTCTTAAAAGCTTTAGAAAGTCAGGTGATGGATAGGGACTTTGCATATTTGCCCTTGTCATTCCGCCTGTATTTACTTCTACCACTTTATTACTTTTACCGGCTACTTTTGCGGTTTCTTTTAATTCATTCCTATACCATGAATCATTTTCATCAAAAAAGTGTAATTCGGCATTTCGCTTTCTTACTAAGTCTATGTGGCCAATGATATCAAAGTTTCCAGAGGCAATCATATCGCGTTGAGCCGAAAAGTATGCTTGAATTGCTTTTTTCCCATCACCATTAAAATATGTTTGTACGCCATCATAAAACTCACTTGCAGGTCCATCAACCGTAAAACATCCCCCCTTGCAATTATCTTGTGCGGTAAGGTAGTGAACAGAGCCAATCATAAAGTCAATATTCCAATTTTTATAGGTTTCTTTTGTGCAATATGAAACAGGAGGAAGGTGTTCTGCTTCTATTCCTGAGAGTATTTCCATTCTACCTTCATATTCCTTTTTTAATTGTTCTACATCATAAAAATATGCATCGTAATTGCGCGTATCCATATGCCAAAAAGATGCAAAGGGATATGCCGTATGAGAAGAAAATCCTAGTGTTTTGATTCCTGCAGAAAATGCAGCCTTAGCCATTTCTTGCAAGGTGTGTATCCCATCACAATGTGTTGAGTGGGTATGATAGTTTGTTAGTTTATTCATTGTGTTTCCTTTTTACGGTTCTACAAAAAGTTTAAAATTGTTAAAAATTTCTTTAAATGTTCTTATTCCCATGGTAATAGTTTGCATATCTTTATTTTTTCCCGCTCGTTCAATGGCAGATCCAATTTTAGCTAAATTTTCTAACGATAATGTTGCAGAGCTACCTTTTAGTGTGTGCCCAATAGAAATAAGACTTACAAAATCGCTTTCTTTTTGAGCTTCATCTGCAAGGGCAATAAATTGATCTGTTTGCGTAATGTATTGCATAATTAACTCTTTTCCCAATGCAATATCTCCGCCAACGGTGTCCATAAAATCGTTCCAATCCCAGAAGTCCTTTGTTTCTGTTTTACCAAGTAAGGTTTTTATTACGGTGCTTGCGCTGTTTTTTGCTTCTGCATCAGTTAGTTTGTTTATAATTAATTTTGATAAAATAGCACCTACATCTTTTCTTTTGAATGGTTTTGTTAAAACATCATTCATGCCTGCTTTTTCATATGTTTTAAAATCATCTATATCGTTATTTGCAGTGCATGCTACGATAGGCCCCTTGTATCCTAATTCACGTATTTCTTTTGTTGCTTCAAGCCCTGATTTTATTGGCATATGAATATCCATAAATATTATATCGACTGTTAAATCTTTTACAATGTAGTCTATAACTTCTTGGCCGTTTGAAGCCACAATTGCATTTGCTCCGTAATGCGAAACAAATGTTTGCATTAATTTTTGATTTATTGGATGGTCTTCTGCGATAATAATTTTTTTATTTTCAGCAAAGAGCTGTGATTTTTTGCCTGTTTTAGATTGCTTACCGGGAACTTCTTCAACTGAATCAATAATACCAAACTCTTGTGGTACATTAAAGTAATTAGAAAAAATTTCTGTTAAAGATTTAAATTTTATTGGTTTATAAATGTAACTTTCAAAATAGGCATGTGTTTTTTCTTTTAGGGCTGAATCCATTTTGCCATCGGGAATCATTAAAAAACACTTTGTTTTATTTAAGGTAGGATTTTTTCGAATTTGCTCTGCTAACTCCCATGCATCCATGTCATCCATAGTCATATTTATAAAAGCGATTGTATAAGGCTTTTCGTTTGCGACAGCTCGTTTCATTTTTTTAAGAGCCTTTGTTCCGGATGTTGCTGTTTCAAGTTTACTAAACTTTAATGTTTTAAGCTTAGAATATAAGCTTTTTAATGCAATTGTTTGATTGTCTATAATGAGTATTGATGTATCTTCTGGGATATCTATCTGCGAAACAAGTTTAATTCTATCTTCCATGTGCGAGCGAGGCGAAAAGTTTTTGTCTACTAAAAGAGGAATTGAAAACCAAAAAAGAGATCCCATGTTTTCCTCAGATTTCATCCCAATTTTTCCATTCATGGCAAGCACAAGGCTTTTTGAAATTGAAAGTCCTAAGCCTGTCCCTCCATATTTTCTGGTTATAGATGCATCTACTTGATAAAAATCGGTAAAAATTTCACTTTGGCGATCTTTTGAAATACCAATTCCGGTATCGTGCACTTCAAATAATAAAATGCTATTATGAAGTCGTTGCGAAAGTTTTACATGTATATACCCTGTATGAGTAAACTTAATGGCATTTTTTATAAGATTAAGAAGTACTTGCTTTATTCTGGTTGGGTCTCCCAAAACTGATGTAGGAATTGTGTAATCAATATCGGTAATTATTTCAAGTTGCCTGTTATGTGCTTCTGCCGATAATAATTCAACTGTTTTTTCTGTAATTTCAACTGGATTTAATGGTATTGATTCAATAGTAAATTTCCCAGAACTGATTTTTGAAAAATCAAGAAGGTCATTTACAAGTGTTAACAATACATCAGAACTAAAGCGTATTTGGTGTATATAGTCTTTTTGCTCTGAGTTAAGCTTCGTTTCATTTAAAAGTTCCAATGATCCGCTTATGGTTTGTATGGGAGTGCGAAGTTCGTGAATAGTATTTGCAAGGAATTGGCCATCAATTACCGTTGAAGGCTTTGCAGACGCTTCCATGTCTTAAACCTTAGAGTTAAGTACTTCTATAGCTTTTTGAATAATTGCATCAGGTTTAAGCGGTTTTATGAGATAACTTTTTGCTCCAAGGCTTAATGCTTGTACAACGGATGCCTTTTGAGTTGCATTTGAGTATACAATTACCGGGCTTGGATATTGTTTTGCGCGCAAGTTCATTAATATGTCAAACCCTGAAATTCCCGGCATAAAGACATCGAGAATAACAAGGTCAAATACTTTTTTATTTGTTGCGGCTAAAAATTCAGATCCTGATGGATACAATACTACATCAGCGTTTATTGATGCAAAAACTTTTTCCAATAAGGTTCTAACAACTGCGTCATCATCAACAATAGCAATGAGAAGTTTTTTGTTTTCTTCTCCGTCTGTTTCAAGTACTCCTGTTTCTGAGAAAAAGCGCATTTCAACTAAACCTTCTCCTGCATCTTCGGTGGCACTTAAAATTTTATCTGCTATTGTTCCTGTAAGGTCTGCATCGTCACGCTCATTTATCAATGTAGCTAAAACTCCTGCAAGATTATCTACAACTTCTAGGTCGTTATATTCTTCATGGCCTTTTATAAAATCTCTTGTAAATGGATCAAGTGAAAGTACTTTAATGTATTTGTGACGTACCCTTTGGTCGCTAATTACATTATTTAATAGTAGTTCAAGGTTCATTGAGTCTGAAAATCCCAATGTAAGGTTTGTGAGCATTAAAACAATTTTAGGGGTAGAGAGCTTATTAGCATCAATCATTTCACTTATTTTATAACGAATCATTGCAATCTTGTCGCGGTTTAATCCTTGAGCAATTTCGATAAAAATAATGTTATCATTTAAGTGAGTTTCCATGATACTCAATGTAGTGTCTATTGATAATGAGGTTTTTAAAACCCTACCAATTGAATCGAAGAAAACATCAAACTTAATTGGGCGGTTAAAATATTTTATAACTTTGTAGGGTAGCAATTGAGCCAATTTATCGGATCGCAATGCAGGCCCGGTAATAATAATCGGAATTGAAACAGCATTTGGATTATCTCTCTTTTTTTGAAGAAAATCCATAAGCTCGGTAAATGATTCTTGGAAGTCGATAACTATTAAGTCCGGTAATTGAGAAATAGTTTTTGTGAATGCATCACGCCGACCATTTGCAATGGAAACTTCAACTCCAACAGAAGAAAGTTTCTCTTTGAGGAAATCTCTAAACAGTGGAGGTGCATCAATAATTAATACTTGCTTCATATATACATAATACCCTAATTTTATTATAATGACAAGTATGAAAAACGTAATTGTTCTGCTTGCAGACGGATTTGAAGAAATGGAAGCGGTACTTCCTATTGATTTATTAAGAAGGGCAGGGCTTACCGTTCATTCAATAAGTATGAATAAGTCTCTTACAGTGCTTGGCTCAAGGAATATTACTGTTAAAGCAGATAAGCTTGTTTCAGAATTAGAAGAAGATTTTGCTAAAAATAACGTGCCTGATGCAGTTTTTTTACCTGGTGGTTTACAGGGGAGCATAAATTTATCAAAACATCCTTTTACAGAAAAATTATTACATACTATGCTTGAAAATAATAAAATAGTTACGGTTATTTGCGCAGCCCCTATAATAGTTTTAGCCCCTCTGGGATTGCTTGACGGAAAAAACTTTACTTGTTATCCCGGAATGGAAAAAGAAACGCAATACACTGAAAAAGCAGATATAGCAGGTTATAAAACTGACAGAGTTGTTGTTGATTCAAATATAATTACGTCTCAAGGACCCGGAACGGCTGCAGAATGTGCATTTGCATTAATTGAAGCCCTGTTAGATAAAGGAACTAGCCAAAAGGTACAAAGCGACGCTCTTTTTCTGTAACACAATTATTAAAAACTGTGCTATACTATTAATATGGTAAACACTAAACGTATAATAAAAAGTATCATTTGGATAGCAATTATTTCTATTGCTCTTATGTTATATTTACGACTAGGAGCAACATATAATACAATGGAGGTTGGTTTTTACGGGCTTTCTGATAAAGAAGTCACCGTGCTCTCTGATTGGCTTAATGATAGAAATATTGATTGGGAACCTATTGTTTTTGATTCATCTATTCCTCTTGAAGAGCAGCTTGATGTGCCACTACAACAAAATCTTCTTTTTACAAAAGATGGTAAGAATATGGACTCAGTTGCTCCCTATGTTAGAACAGCAAAAACACAGAATCTATTGTTAATGCCTGTTTCGATTAGAACGGCTGTTCAAACAAATGGCAGGCTTACAGCAACTCCTATTTTGCTTGATCATTATCAGCTTTCATACAATATCGAAGCCCTTAGAAATGCAGGCATTTCAATACCAACTAATTTTATAGATTTAGAGGCAATTGCACAAGAAATTATTACAGAGCGACAAGGTGTAAGTTCTGTTGCACCAATACTATGTGCTGGTGCAAATGATGATGATTTAATACAATTTTTTTCTTCAATGCTTGAGACAATGCACGGTATAAAAAGCTATGAAGCGATACAAGCTTTGTTAGAACAATCTATAGAAGGGGTAAAAGGCAATGATACTCTTGAAGAAGATGTTTTTAATGCATTTTTTGAGCTTCCCCAAGTATATTCCACTTTACAACAGATAGCTACCTGGGAAAACAGGGGCTTTTTGAGTTCTTCTTGGCTTAATGTTTCGAGAGATGATTTACACAGAGCCATGGAAAACGAATCTGCAATTTTTACCTTTATGCTGTTTAGTGACTATGAAACACTTACACAAGGAGCAAAAAGTTCTTATGCTCCTTGGTTTATGCCATCGGGAGGGCAAAGAGATACGCGCTATCTTGTTGCCCCTTCTATTGTTGTTATGGAGTTTTCATATGTAAAATCACCTTTTCAATCTGCACGGCAATCAGCTAAAAAGAATAATCTTGCTGCATCAATTATCTCAGAGCTGGTATCGGGATTTAACCAAACTGCAATAAGTGAAGCCGGCGGACTAGCTCCTGTAAATTCCTCTGCGCAGGTTAGTGAGCTTGGAGCCGGTGAAACGTTGCAGCTTTTTGAGCTTTCAGATGGTATTATCCCCGATATTGCAGCGTTATCCTTTGTGCGGCAAAGTGATAGAGCTTATTTTGCACAAAACTTACGCCTTCAATTGCAGCAAATTGAAAATGAAATGTAAATAAATACGAGTAATAAATTGCAGTTTTAAACTTGTATATTTATGTGTATTTGTGCCTTGCAAAATGTATAAACATGCATTAAAATAAGAATATAACGTACACAGGAGGTATTACGTGGAAGTTATGGAATTATTAAAACTATTGGGTATAGTTGTAGTAATTGTCGGATTTGCATTAAAAATGGATTCTATCTTAATTGTTATTGTTGCGGCAGTTGTTACAGCCTTAACCGGTGGTCTCGGGATTGATGGCCTTTTAGAAACATTGGGTTCAAGCTTTGTTTCAAATAGAAGTATGGCAATCTTTATTTTAATTATGTTGGTAACAGGAACACTCGAAAGAAACGGTCTTAAAGAAATGGCCGCAAAGCTTATCGGTAAAATTAAGGGTGCGTCTGCAGGTAAAGTTATCGGAGCTTATGGTATTATGCGAAGTATTTTCGGCGCATTTAATGTAAGTTTTGGTGGTGTTGCAGGATTTGTTCGCCCAATTATTATGCCAATGGCAACCGGTGCAATTGAAGCATCAGGTGAAACGCCAGACGAAGAACACGTTGAAAAAGTAAAAGGTATGGCATCTGCAATGGAAAATATTGCATGGTTTTTTTGCCAAGTATTGTTCGTTGGTGGTTCAGGCGGACTTTTAGTTCAATCAACATTAAAAAATCTAGGATACGAAGTAAACCTATTAGATTTAGCACGAGTAGAAATTCCTGTAGCACTTTTTGCAGTTATTCTTGGAATTGTTTATTTTAATATTAAGGATAATGGACTACGAAAAAAATACTACGGAAAATCTAAAAAGGAGGACAAATAAATGAACTTTTTTATGAGTCCTGACATTAGTCTTGGAGCAAAACTTTTAGAAGTAATTTATATTATTATTGGTTTAATTACATTATATACAGGGTACAAAAACTTTACCGATAAAGAAAACTCATCAAGAGTTGGGACAGGTGTTTTTTGGTGTGCACTCGGTATCGTTATCACTTTTGGTCGCTGGCTTCCACCAATGGTATCAGGAATTATCATTGTAATTATGGCTATTCCTGCAATACTCAAAAAAGTAAAAATTGGGAAAGTACATGCACCTACAAAAGAAGAAACAGAAAAGCGTGCAAACGAAATTGGATTTAAAATCTTTATTCCAGCTCTCGGAATAGGGCTTTTTGCCATATTCTTTGCAATTTTCTTACCAAAATTAGGTGCCCTTGTGGGGGTAGGTGTTGGTGTTTTTGTATCTGCAATTGTATTGATGTTTTATTCAAAAACAAACAAACCTGCAGTATTCTTAAACGACTCAGAAAGACTTCTTTCTACTGTTGGACCTCTGAGTATGCTCCCTATGCTTTTAGCAAGTTTAGGTGCCGTATTTACCGCTGCCGGTGTTGGTCAAGTTATTTCATCCCTTGTTGGAAACATTATTCCTGACGGAAATGTTAATGCAGGTATCATTGTGTTTGCAATTGCAATGGCAGTGTTTACTATTATTATGGGTAACGGATATGCAGCTATCACCGTATTAACAGTTGGTATTGGTGCTCCATTTGTGTTATCACTCGGAGCAGATCCTACTTTAATTGGAATGGTTGCTTTAACATGTGGTTTCTGTGGAACACTTTGTACTCCAATGGCTGCAAACTTCAATATTGTTCCTGTAGCGATGTTAGATATGAAAGACCGCTTTGGGGTAATTAAAAATCAAATTATTCCTGCTGTGTTAATTCTTACATTCCAAATTATCTACATGATAATTTTTAAGTAGGCGAAATAGTTTATGACAAGTGCACTTGAACAAGGTGCCATGATAATAGTTAAGCATTGGCTTTCTCTTAAACCATGGGATCGCTTACTCATTGTAACAAGCGATAACCACTTGAGAGAAGCCAATGTTCTTAAAGACTTAGCCTCAAAACGGGCTTTGTCGGTAAATGTAATGATAGTAGAAAAACGTGGTAAGCAGGTAGGAACTTTTTTCGACTTTGATGACACGGTCTTTGATGGATATAAGGTTATTGTTGGTGCTACTGATTATTCCCTTGTAACAACAAAGGCGGTAAAAAGAGCACTTCAAAGAGGCTCAAAGTTTTTGTCACTTCCACTTTCTACAAATACAGAACGCTCACTTCTTGAATATGACTTCATAAAAATGGACACAAAAAAAAGTAAGCTCATGGCAAGAATTATAATATCCTACCTCGATAGGGCAGAGTGTATTAGAGTTACCACTGCAAATGGAAGTGACTTGCGGTTTTACAAAGAAAATCGAAATGCAGGATTTTTTAACGGGGTAGTAAAAGATGGAAAAGGCTTTTCATCGGCAAGTATTGAAGTGTATATACCAATAGAAGAAACAAAAACAGAGGGAACCTTTGTTGCCGACGGCTCTCTTGGCTATATTGGAAAAATTGATGAGCCTTTTAAAATAACAATAAAAAATGGCAGAATTAGACACATTGAAAAAACAACGTGCGGAAAAAAACTTCTTGAATATATAAAAGACTTTAAAGACGAGAGAATGAATGTTTCAAGCGAGCTCGGAATTGGATTAAATTCACTTGCGAAATGTAACGGAGACTGTTATATTGAAGATGAATCAAGTTATGGTACGTTTCATATAGGATTTGGAAGAAACATCGCCCTTGGTGGTATCTTTGAGGCAAGTGGACACTTTGACATTGTATCACATGCACCAAATATCTATGCAGACAACAGAATAATAATGGAAGAAGGAAAAATTATCATTCCCGAACCACAAATATATTAAACATGAGGAGATAAAAATGAAAATATTAATTACAGGGTTTCAACCTTTCGGTGGAGCAACAATAAATCCTGCATATGAAGCCATAAAGCTTTTACCCGACACTATAGAAGGTGCTGAAATTATTAAACTTGAAGTTCCTGTAGTCTTTGAAGAAGATGCAAAGGTGCTTGAAGAAGCAATGATAAAGCATAGACCTAATGTTACAATCTGTGTTGGACAAGCAGGCGGACGCTCTTCTATCTGTGTAGAAAAAGTAGCAATAAACCTCATGGAAGCTCGAATTCCTGATAATGCCGGAAAACAACCATTTGACCAACCGGTATGCACAGATGGTGAAAATGCTTACTTTACAAACTTACCTGTAAAAGCTATGGTAAAAAATATTCAAGAAAAAGGTATTCCTGCAAAAATATCATACACAGCAGGGACGTATGTTTGTAACGATATTATGTACCGTTTGTTATATTTAATAGAAAAAAAATACCCAAAAATGAAAGGCGGATTTATTCATGTGCCTTACCTTTCAGAGCAAGTGGTAACTCTTCCGGATTTAACACCAAGTATGTCAACAAAAACAATAACTGATGCTCTTTACTATGCTATTGAATCCATTGTCAGTGATAAAGCTTTTGTGGCAAGCGCGATGGGTGAAACAGAGTAACATGGTTTTATTATTAAAATGTGTGCTTTAGGAGAAATTACTTGGCAAGAAATTATAGTATTGATACGGTAGGAAATCTTTTTCCTGCCGTGCAAGGAGAAGATAACTCAAGCTTTTTTAGAATTGCTACCGTTTTAAAAGAACCTGTAGATTCTGATATTTTTCAAAAAGCGGTAAACTCGGTTTATCAACGTTTTTCATTTTTCTTTGTCAGACTCAGACGTGGCGTGTTTTGGAATTATTTAGAAGAAAGCAAGGATTTATGTGTTGTAGAGCAAGAAAAAGATTTACCTTGTGCTCCCATAATAACAGAAAAAGGTAAAAGCAATCTTGTACGCTTTTTATACTTTCAAAATCGTATAACAATTGAAGTTTCTCATATTATTACAGACGGAAGTGGCTGCCTTGAGATGGTAAAAGCCATATTGTATTCATACTTTTTAATGAAGAATGGTCAGTTTGATGATGAAGGAAAAGTACTTTCTTTAGATGAAATACCAACAATTAAAGATTATGAAAGTAGTTTTTCTCGTTACGGAACAGGTATAAAACAAAAGACAAAAAAAATACGCTCAAAAAAATCGTATAGAATTAGAGGTGTATCTTTACATGAAAGAGGATCTCATGTTGTAACAGGGCTTGCATCTATTGAAAGGATAAAAGCAGCATCAAAAAAGTATAATACAACAATTACAGGTTTTCTTTGTGCGGTTTTAATGTTTTCAATTTATTCATCACGCATTAAATATGAAAAAAATAAAAAGCCCCTTGTAATAGCAGTACCGGTAAATTTGCGAAACCTTTTTCCTTCGAATACTTTAAAAAACTTTTTTGCTGTACCTAATATTCACTATACCTTTACCCAAACAACAACCTTTGATGAAGTGATTACAAGTATCAATGAACAAATGAAAAATCTTTTTTCAAAGGAAAGCTTACAAAGTGAAATAGATAGGTATCTTTCGTTCGGTGGAAGTTCTGTGGCTTCGGTTGTTCCGCTTAGTCTTAAGGATATTTTTATTAAGTTAGGTTTTTCGCTTTTTGGTGAAGCTAAAAAAACGCTTACCCTAACAAATATGGGTGCTGTAGCTCTCCCCTCCAAAATGATAGACGAAATTGAGCATTTTGAGGTTGTTTTATATCCTACTAAACTTAGCCCTATGAACGGAGCCATTGTTTCGTTTCAAGACAAGATGGCAATTTCTTTTTCGCTTGCCATTGTAGAAACAGATATTTTAAGAAGCTTTTTTTGGCTTTTACAAGAATATATAGAAAGTAATGTAACCGTATATTCAACAATAAGAGGTGATACTCATGGTTTGTAAATCTTGTAATCTTTCTATAATTAATGATGCAAATTATTGTCCTCTTTGTAATATTTCTATGGTAAAAGATAAGGATTCAAAAACAGAATTAGAGCTATTTACAAAATTTGCTTATCCAATGTATGAAAAGCGCAAAAAGAAAACTGTACAAAAAATATTAGCCTTTGTTTCTATTGCTATAAGTATATTGTGCATGTTCATTAATGTTTTCACCCTTGATGCATATTACAACGCATGGTCGTTTATAGTAGCAAGCAGTCTATTATGTGCATATCGTTCGATTTATGATTGGGTTTCTTCTATAAAAAACAGTGGGTCTAAAATTGTATCACAATTTATTTGGCTGTCTCAACTTATGCTTGTTATTGATATTTCTATTGGATACAGTGGGTGGGCTCTAAGCTATGTAGTTCCTTGGTTTTCAATTACCACAACGCTTGCAATTACAATTGTTGCTTTGGCAAATAAAAAAAATTATACGGAATACACTGGATACTTAATGGCATCTATTGCCATTTCTATTCGTTTGGCATTTGTTGCCATACTACCTGTAACTATTATTAAATGGGCTCTATTTGCGGCATTATTATATTCTGTTCTTACAATTTTGGGGCTTTATATGTTTTCAAAACCACAGTTTAAAAGTGAATTAAAAATGCGTTTTAAACGATAAAATTTTGCAAAAAAACTGTAACCTTTATTACTTTGCGTTGTTTACATTGTATAACCGCCAAAGCGGTAGGATTGTTTTCCTCTGTAGGACACATTGCAAATTAAGAGTTTGCCGTCTTGCAGAGATTTTTTTTGTCAAAAGCACTTAAAAAAAACTCTGTACGATATGGTTAAAAACTATTGAATTTGTTTAGAGTTTATGATATTATTACGAACACAATTATCATAATTGCAGTAGTTCTGTTAGTTTTTCTAGCAGTGTATATACAAATGCGCAAGACTAAAAGGATTCTTAATCGTGCGGTTGCGATGTGGGTGTTGTTCTAAAGATGCATCCACAGAATCTTATTTAAGCAATGCAAATACTTATACGTAATGTAAAAGAGGGGCATTGTGGTTATTGTCAAAAAAGCGTATCGGAGGCACTTATTCCCTCGATGGATTTTTCTGCCATGGTTGAAGTAGAAAGCAACTGTGCAAAGGTAGAGTTTTCCAAAGATGTGCCCAAGGCCGACTAATTTAAGGCTGTATTCACTAAAGGGTTTAACGTAACTGCTGTTAAGACCGAATAGTTCCTAGTAATGTCTTGTAAAGATGTTGGAACCGGTTAAAAAATTACAATTATAAAGAGAAGAATTATGGCTACAAAAAGAAATCCGCGCTTTAAAGAATGCCGAAAATTAGGTGTTAACACTTGTGGGCATCCTAAAGCAATGAAACGAGCCGGGACACCCGGATTAAAAAGACGACGAAAAGTGTCTGAATATGGTTTGCAGTTAAACGAAAAACAAAAAGTAAAAGCTTACTATGGTATTTTCGAAAAACAACTTAGAAACTACTATGCAAAAGCAAAGAAAAAAGTTGGTATGAGAACTGGTGACGCATTATTCCAAATGCTTGAAACAAGACTTGACAACATGGTATACAGAATGGGGTTTGCTAACTCAATTCGTATGGCACGTCAATTAGTTTCACATGGTCACATTTGTGTAAATGGGAAAAAAATTGACATTCCTTCATACCAAATTGCAGTTGGTGATGAATTAACACTACGTGAAAAATCACAAGGTGTTGAAGTTTTCAAAACTAACTTCTTAAAGCAAAATTCATCAGGTCTTCCATACATTGAAAGATCAGAAGAAAACTTGAGTGGAAAACTTGTACGTCTTCCATCTCGAAGTGAAATCCCTGTAGAAGTTAACGACCACTTGGTTATTGAGTTCTACTCACGCTAATAAGCAACAATTACGGGAAAGT
>CAYJJW010000015.1:0-8048 GCA_964370555.1 uncultured Treponemataceae bacterium
GATTATTGCAATTGCTTTTAACTATTGATATTGGAAACACACACATTGTAGCAGCACTTTTTCATGATAATGAAATTGTGCAAGAATGGCGAATACACTCTGACACACAAAGAACTGCAGATGAATATAGTACCATTTTATTGTCATTTTTTCGTGATGCTGGTATTTCACAAAGTTCTATTGAGTCTGCAATTTTAAGTTCTGTTGTACCTTTGTTAATTGGCCCTTTTGTGAGTTTGTGCGAAAAAATTACAGGTAGAAAACCTCATATAGTAAACCATGCAATATTTGATAAGCTTCCCATAACAATTCCAGAAAGTGCAAAATATGAAATAGGTTCTGATATTATTTGTAATGTGGTTGAAGCGTGGTCTTCTTTACAATCTCCTGTTATAGTGCTAGATTTTGGAACAGCACTTACTTTTACAGCAGTATGCGCAACAGGAGAAGTACGTGGTGTTGCTATTGCTCCTGGACTTGGAACAGCCGTAAACTCTCTTTTTAATAATACCGCTCAGCTTCCCTCGGTTCCATTAAAAGCCCCAAATGATTCTTTAGGAACAAACACCATACATTCAATTCAATCAGGAATTATTTTAGGATATAAGGGTCTAGTTGAATCTTTGGTAAGCCGTATGTCTGAAGATTTAAGTAAAACCGCAGGTTGCGACCTTAATACCATTAAGGTTGTTGCAACAGGTGGATTAAACTCTGTATTAAAACCCATTACTGATATTTTTCAAAATGTTGATAAGCAATTAACGCTTAAAGGCTTAAAACGAATAGCAGGAATTTTAGAAAATCAGTAACACAAGACACCAAAATACTAATAAAAAAGAAAGATCCTTCGACTGTCGCTCAGGATGACAGGATAAACATAAAAAATAGATGTTCCCAATTATTAATCAATATTCCATCTTGACAAAATTCTTACGTAATTATATTATTATACAACGTTAAAAATTAATGGAAGTGAGGTGAAAGTCCTCCGCAGTCTCGCTGCTGTAATACGTTACGATTTTCTAAAGTGATATTTAATCACATCGAGTTTGAACGTCAAACTCGGTTAGGTCAACTTATTGACCGTCGACCACTGTTTACATAAAACGTTGTTTTATAAAAAATGGGAAGGAAAGAAAATCGGTTATAAAACTTTTAAGAGTTTTGTTGAAGCGTTTAGCCAGAATACTTGATTTTTAATAATTCTTAAACTTTTAAGACTTCGAGTAATAAGTCTTGAGGAGAAAACTCTCGTGAAAAATTTCAAAAAAACTCTTTTAAATGGTGTAAAGTTATTCGCTTTACTTGGTCTTGTATTGGTTGTGGCAGGATGTGAACCGATTGTTGAAACGGTAACTGAATATGATGTTATTGTTTTGAAACCGGTACCTGCAAGCTTACAAGGTACATGGACAGGTGGGACTGCACAATATCCTGAAAAATATACAATTACTTCAAGTGAATTTAGCTCAGGAGATGATGGTTACAAAGGTGCCATTGAGGCTGTTAGAACTGCAAGTAACAATGGCATTATATATATAAAGTATACAAAAGCAATAATGCCAGATTGGTCTTTTAGTGAATCCGCTCCTGATGTAGGAAAATATTATGCTATCCACTATAAAAACTTAACAGATACCTCTGTTGAATTATCTGCTGCATATAAAGAGGGTGGAAAATCTAGTACAAATACCCTTGAAGAGGCAGTCTTAGAATTTACTGTAGATAATGGCTATTTCGGCTGGTATTCTTCAGTTGATAAATAACCTACCATCGTGAAAAAAGCATTTTTCCTACTTGCTCTTTTTTGCGTAACTCTTGCATTTGCAGATGACTCTGATATTACTCTCAGTGTTACTGCAAGTGCACCAGAAACAACGCAAGCAATAGAGAGCATTACAAAAGAACAAATAGACGAAACTCAAGCAACAGACCTCATAGATGTGCTACAAAAAGGTATGGGTCTTAGCGTAAACAGAAACGGTGCATACGGAAACACTGCAAGTGTAAATATGCGTGGTTTTGGCTCTGGGCGTATTGCATTTTTAATTAATGGAGTGCCGGTAAACTCAAGCCAAAATGGTGGTTTTGATATTTTTTCTATCGATGTTAACTCAATAGAACGCATTGAAGTTATTCAAGGTGGCTCAGACTCAAAATACAATGTGTCAGGTGCTATGGGTGGTGTAATAAACATCATCACCGTTAAAAATAGACCAGAAGGACTTAGCCTAAAAGGCACTATTGAAAACACAGGCTATATGCCAGGAACATACCTTGCACGTCATACCTATGCAGTTACCCCACTTAGCCCCCTATCGCTACTAGATACTCAAAAAGCTACCCTTAACCTTGGCTATGGCTTTGATAATAGTTCACTTGCCATAGATATATTTGGGGTAAAAGCAACAAACGAATTTATTTTTTTAGACGACTATGGCTATCGCTTGCGAACTGGAAACGAAGTATTAGATGCTGGAATAAATGCAAGCTATACAAAAAACTTACGCGATAATTCATCAATTATTTTTTCTGGAAATGTATATGCAGGTGACAAAAATATTCCAACCGGTATGTCATCTAGCACAATTAACAAACAACAAGATTTTAACTTTAGAGAAAGCATTCTTTTAGACTTAAAGGCAGTGACAGATGTACTTGATACAGAAGCATTTATAAGCCATGCATCAGATAATCAAACATTTGAATCAAGTGAACACAAGGTAAACACGGTAACACTTACCAATAGATGGACATGGTACACATTCGATAATCTTTTTATGAAGTTTTCGGGCGACTATACGTTTCATCATTTAAACAGTACCGATATAGGAAATGTTCATCGACATAGTGGTGGTGTTAGTGCTAATGCAGAATATTACCCAATAGATAATTTTACCATTATTCCATCGGTAAAATTATTACTACAAGAAAACCACATTGTTCCATTACCAAAAATTGGCTTTTTGTTTACTCCAATACATGAGTTACGCATTAAGCACAATTGGTTTAGAGGCTTTAAGTTTCCAAACTTTAATGATTTATACTGGAAAGGAGACGGTGGAGTTGGAAACCCCGATTTAAAACCTGAAGACGGCATTGGAACTGACATTATTATAGAATACAGTAAAAAAAATATATTATTTGCAAATGCATCCTTGTATGCAACATACCAACAAAACTCTATTCACTGGAGACCATTACCAGGCTCTACAACATGGACACCTCAAAATGTTGGAGAAGCTTTTTTATGGGGAAGCGACATACAACTTACAAGCGATTTTACAAGCCTTTTTACGCTTTCTCTAAACTATTCACTGTTAATGTCATACATTCTTACAGGAGACTATACATTTGAATCAGAGGTTAGAATGCCCTACATGCCAATGCATAGAATTGGACTTTCGGTAAAGGTGCCATGGTCTAGCGGAAATATTGTAATAAGTGGCAATTACGAAGGTGAACGTCACAATACAAGTTACATGCTCGATGAAGATTTAGATGCATATTTTTTACTTGATGCACGAGTAAACCAAAATATAGGAGAACATGTAACCGTATATGGTTCTATTAATAATATATTAAATGAAGACTATGTTATGGTAGAGGGCTATCCAATGCCAAAGTTACATGTTAAAATAGGGGTGAGTTATGAAATGTAAAAGAAGAAAGTACGCATACAAATATTTTAATCCACAGATTACACAGATTACACAGATTTTTATATTTCTCTTGTGTGGAAACTTGCTGTTCGCAGGTGGAACGTCAGACGTACAACATCCAACAAAAGTGCCTCAAAAAATTATTTCACTTTCGCCTGGCGCAACAGAAGTGCTTTTTGCCGTTGGAGCAGGTGAACAGGTTATAGCCCGAACAGACTTTTGCAATTACCCAAGTGAAGCCTTAGAAGTTTCAAGTATTGGAGGTTTTGACGGCAAAGCTTTTAGTATCGAAACAATCATAGCGTTAGAGCCTGATTTAGTGTATGCAACCAAAGATATGCATTCATACCTTCAAAAGCCACTTGAAGCCTATGGTATACAAGTATACATGTCTGCCGCACAAAGTATTGAATCCATTTATACCGAAATTGAAACAATTGCACTTTTAACCGGAAATAAAGAAAACGGAGAAAAACTTGTTTCAAACATGAAAGAGCAAATTCAAAATGTTTCAAATGTTGTAAAAAATCTTTCTAAAAAATCTGTGTATTGGGAAGTGTGGCATGATCCCTTTATGAGCGCTGGTTCTACATCATATATTACCGATGTTATAAGCACAGCTGGGGGGATAAATATTTTCAATGATATAAAACAAGCATACCCGGTAGTTAGTGAAGAAAGCATTTTAATTAGAAACCCTGAAGTTATACTTTCACCAAGTGACTCAATGACAACAAATAGTACCATTGCTTCTAGAGAAGGATGGAATACTATACAAGCAGTACAAACTAATTCAATTTATTATATAGATGCAGATATTACGCTTCGCCCAGGGCCTCGCTCAGTACAAGCGGTAAAACTTATTGCAGAAAAGTTGTTTCCAAATGAAAAATTCTAACATACAGAAGTCCCCATCATTTTATCTCGTTAGCGTACTTATTACAATAATTGCATTAAGTGGATGTATTCTACTAGGGCTCTTTTTTGGAGCCGAAAAAATCAATTTACTCGATGTATTTACAAAAAACAGTGAAAACACCATTGAACAAATTATTATTTTTAACATACGCCTTCCAAGAATACTTCTTTCTGCCCTTTGCGGAATACTTCTTGGTGGAGCAGGAGCAGTTTTTCAAGGATTTTTTAGAAATCCTTTAGCAGATTCAGGCCTTGTAGGTATTTCATCGGGGGCAACCTTGGGGGCAGTATTATCAATGTTTTTGCCGGCACTTTTTTCAACAGCAATAGTTAGTCCCATAGTTTTTTTTGCCTTTGTAGGTGCTATAGGTGCTGCCGTCTTAGTATATATTTTATCGTTTAGGGTTTCGGGAACACACGGGACAGTTATGATGCTTTTAATTGGAACTGCCCTTTCTGCATTTTTATCGGCAGTTGTTTCTATTTTACTTTTAGTGCATTATCAAGAATTGTACCAAGTATACGTATGGACATTAGGAAGTTTTAACGGTCGAGGATGGGATGAAATTACGCTTATTGCTATTCCTTCCCTTTTAGCAATAATGCTTCTTTTTATCTGTGTTCGCCCGCTCGATATATTATCTGCAGGTGAAGAAAGTGCTCAGTCGCTTGGAGTAAACTTAAAAAAAACAAGGCTTTTAACTTTAGCAGCAGGATCGTTAGCTTGTGCATGTGCCGTAAGTGTTGCTGGAACAATAGGCTTTGTTGGACTTATTGCTCCACATATTGCACGCAAGCTTTATGGGCCAACACATAAAAGTGTTCTTTTTTTTGGAATGCTTTGGGGAGCAATTCTCTTAGTTGTATCAGACACATTAGCAAGAACAATTGCAGCCCCATCAGAGTTACCCGTAGGTATTGTAACCGCTATTATGGGCGTTCCATTTTTTATTGTAATTATTCAAAAAAAACGGGGGATGATTGGTGACTAAGAATCATATTATCAGAACAGAACATATTAGCGCATGGTATGGTGAAAAACAAGTTATCAAAGATATTACACTTGAAACATCTTGCGGTGAGTTCATTTGTATTATTGGGCCAAATGGAAGCGGAAAATCTACCTTTTTAGCATTGTTGGCAGGTATTGAAAGAACAGGCTTAACATCAAAGGGAAGTATTTTCATACAAGAAAAAAATCTCCACTCTATGAAACGGCAAGATATTGCACTTAACGTTTCTTTTATGACTCAAAGCGAACAAAGTGTATGGGACTTTTTGGTTACAGAATCTGTTCTTTCAGGGCGATTTGCCCATACTTCGTGGTCAAAGTGGTATTCAAAAGAAGATAAAAAACTTGTAGATGATGCATTGGAAGAACTGCACATAACGCACTTAGCAAATCGCTCTGTACATAGCCTTTCTGGTGGAGAATTACAGCGTGTGAGAATTGCACGCTCAATAGTACAACAAAGCCCGGTAATTCTTCTTGATGAGCCAGTTGCAAACCTTGATATAGGCTGCCAAGATGTAATTTTAAGAAAGCTACGCGATATAGCACATACAAAAAAAACTTGCGTAATAATTGCTATACACGATTTAAATGCGGCAGCCTCTTTTGCAGACAAAATAGTATTAATGAAACCCTTATCAATACTTAAAGAAAATGAGCAACAGATGATTTCGGGCACTTCAGAAAGCATTTTTACACCCCATATATTAAATGATGTGTATAATGCACAGTTTATAAGTTTTAAACATCCAATATTTGGCTACCCACAAGTATGCATAGATAATTACTAGTTACTAATTAAACTGTAATCTGTGGATAAAAAGAAGGAGATACCATGGCAACAATAACTATTTTACCGCAAAATATCACCATTCAAGTTAAAGAAAATGAAACTGTTTTAACTGCGCTACAAAGAACAAATCACTTTATTGATGCTCCATGCGCAGGCCTTGGAAAATGTGGTAAATGCAAAATACACATTATTAGTGGAAACATCCCTATTACAAATGCCGATAAAAAATATTTTTCAGAACAAGAATTAAAAAAAGGCTATAGACTTGCCTGTTGTATTACTCCTACATCAGATATTTCATTACAACTCATTCAAGGTGATAAAGACAGTTTTGAAGTTCTTTCATCGTCTTCATTGGAACTTCCTACAGGCAAGGCTCAAGATACCAGTGTTTATGCAATAGCAATAGACATTGGCACAACCACTATTGCCGTTCAACTAATCGATACCGTACATAAAACATGTATAGAAACGGTTACACGCATGAATCACCAGAGAGCCTTTGGTTCTGATGTTATATCTCGCATTATGGCATCAAACGAAGGAAAAAAAGAAGAACTTAGAAAATCGGTACAAAGTGATATTATCCACTGCATAGAAAAAATTATTACAAATGCAAAGCTTGATGCAGCAAAAATAACAAGCATGGCAATAGGTGCAAACACAACCATGACTCACCTGCTCTGCGGTTTTTCTTGTGAAACATTGGGAGTATTTCCGTTTACTCCAGTAGACATTACACTCATCGAAAAGCCATTTAAAGATATTTTTGATTCAAATCTACTCAATTGTATGGTAACAATATTACCCGGTGTTTCTACCTATGTAGGTTCGGACATAGTGTCGGGAATGAACGCTCTAAAGTTTAATACCGATGAAAACATTAACATTTTAGTAGACCTTGGAACAAACGGTGAAATGGCAATAGGAAACAAAGATAAAATATTGTGTACATCAGTTGCAGCAGGGCCTGCCTTTGAGGGCGGAAATATTTCATGCGGAACAGGAAGTATTGCAGGCGCAATTTCTGCAATGGATATTACAGACGGTAAGGTACACTACACAACCATAGGCGATGCAAAACCGGTTGGACTTTGCGGAAGCGCCGTAGTTGAATGTGCAGCAGAACTTTTAAGAGAAGAAATTATTGACGAAACAGGCGTTTTAGCCGACGAGTTTGAAGATGGCTTTATTATCGCCAAAACAGAAGATGGAAATGATATTACCTTTAGTCCAAAAGATGTTCGAGAAATTCAACTTGCAAAGTCTGCAATAAGGGCAGGACTTGAAGTACTTATTAACGAATATGGCATTACCTACAATGATGTTCACACTGTTTATATTGCAGGTGGATTTGGCTATAAGCTTAATTACAAAAAAGCCATTGAAATAGGAATGTTTCCAAGCGAACTATCTGAAAAAATGCTCCCATGTGGAAACACATCCCTTTTTGGGGCCGTTCACTACCTTATAGAAAACGAAAGTAATGAACATCTAAAAAAAATAGTGTCAGCATCTACTGAAATCGCATTAGCAACAAACCCTATGTTTAATGACTTATACATGGAACACATGTTATTTGAATAAAATTTCTTATCTAAAGAATACTGCCCCAAAGTATGTGTCGGAAATGCTTCGTCCTGAAGCATTTCCTTACCGAGTT
>CAYJJW010000015.1:8148-14274 GCA_964370555.1 uncultured Treponemataceae bacterium
GCGTCCATGCCAAACGAATACTACATTATCTAAAAAATATTGCCCCAAAGTATGTGTCGGAAATGCTTCGTCCTGAAGCATTTCCTTACCGAGTTTCGCGCATAAACGAAGCATAAGGACTAGCACGAAACATCGTGACTTTTGTTTGGCGTCCATGCCAAACGAATACTACATTATCTAAAAAATATTGCCCCAAAGTATGTAACCGTGTCTTGGCCGTTAATATATTTCATGCCGGCAATTTCTGCCAAGTGAGCAACATTTACCCCATAGGTTTCAAGAGAGGCCATTGCTTTGTCAGGGAAATAGCAAGGATTGTCGGTGAGCTTTCCGCATGTTTCGCAAACCTTACACCCGCCTGAGCCTAAATGTAAAAAGTCAGTATAATCATTTTCTTTTAACCATGCACTAAAAGCAATAGACATCATACCTGTTTTAGCGCCCGCTTCTTCCATAGTTTCAAAGTCGTAAGAATCTTCAAGCTCTGTAACTGTTTGATACACTAAAGCAGTTTTATATGTTTTTACACGTTTTATTAGGTCTTGTATTTCACCAGCATCGGGTGGGCACATATATGATTTTCCGTAACGACCGCATGCATTAGACTCACAGAACTTTCTATATTCTTCTAGTAAAACAATTTTTTCAACCTCAACAAAGCCTGCTTTAAATGCACCCAGTTCAATAATTTTTTCAATTAATTCTTGTTTTTTTACATCTTCCACTTACTCAAACTCCTTGTAATTCATTAAAAAAAATGAACGTATATTTTTTGTCTTTATTATTCAATAGTTTCAATAAACTGTGGATACCATTTTTTTGTATCTTGTAAGGCTTTACGAAGTGGCATTCCCCTACCCGCTAAACACACAAGTTTATTTAAATCAGAATTGTCAACACTTTCATTCCAGTTTGATATTTCAATATTAGGGCCAACACAATCTACCAATAATAAACCCGTATCGCAAGATATAAAACCCTTCATTCTATAGGTATCCGATGCAATATTTGTAACAATTTTATGCAATTGCTCTTTTGTCAGAGTATCTTTTGATGACCCAAAAAAAACAATGGTTGATTTTTGAAGTGTAATATCAGGTTTTGTTGCTAGGCTATCTATGTCAAAGCTGTCCTTTGCCTTTTTACTCATTGGCTCAATTAAAGCTAGCCATTCAGTTTTAAAGTTTCCAAAAGTAGTTTGTTTTATTTCAATATATGGATTTATGTTTTTTACAAGTTCTTTAACCTGTTCTAGCTTTTCGCTATCAACAAGGTCTGTTTTATTTACAATTGCCAAAGAACTTACCGCAAGTTGATTTTTGCATACAATTGCAGTTTCGATAACACTTGGTAAACGGTTCGCATCTACAATACACACACTACCTCGATAGTTAATAGCATTAAAAGTCTTTTGAGAAATAACTTTTTCAACTGTTACAGGGTCAGATAAACCTGAGGCCTCGACAAGAATAACATCGGGCTTTTGTTTCATTGCCTCGTTAAGCGTTTCTTCAAACTTGTCAAAGCGACACGCACAAAAAATTGAGCCATTGTTTATTTCACTCAAAACAGCATCAATCGTAGACAAAAGCTTACCGTCAATGCCTGTTTTACCAAATTCATTTATTATGAGATATATTTTTTTATCTTTAAATTGATTTACAAAGTTTTTTAAAAAGGTAGTTTTTCCTGCTCCCAAAAAACCTGTTACTAAATATAAATTCATTGCATCACCTTAAAAGAAAACTGCCACAAGAAAAAAAATCTCATGACAGCTTCGTAATTCGTAATTCGTAATTTGTAATTCGTAATTAATTATTACATATACTTTTCAATTGCGGCTTTCAACTCTTCCTTGCTAGGAATAATTGAAGAGAAAGCAAGCTCACCGTTAATATAAATTGCAGGTAAGTTTGTAACTCCCATTTTCTTAAAACGTGCAATGTTTTCTTTTTCAGTAAACTTGTACTCAACTACATCAATTTTATCACCAAAGTAGTCTTTAGCATCACATGCAGCACCCCACATATAGGTACATGCGGCACAAGTTGCACTATCAAGTGTTGTAGCTTCAAGAAGCGGTTTTGATAAGTTTTTATAATCAGGTAGCTCAACATCAATATCAATGTCTTCTGCTACATAATTTTTAACCATATCTCTAACCATGTCTGTTTCAAGAGCTGCTTGAGCAACACCTATTGTGTTTTCAATTGGAGTTGCATACGGCATATCACAACCTGGAGCAATAATAAAGTTTGTTTTATCTTCAATTTGGTCCAACAAGTCTACAACGTATTTCATGTTATCTTGTTGATTTCCGTGAAGCATAACAGCAGTTAATGGAATGTTTCCACCAATTGCAACATTGTACTGGTCAGTAACTTTCTTTGCAGCAACAACATCAACGTTTTCATCAACAGAAATTGAATCACAATTTGTTTTACACATAACTTCAATATTTCTTGTAGCATTACCACAAACAAAGAAAGAACTAAATGCTTTTTTCTCTCTAATATGATCAAATACTTCTGTAAAAGGCTTTGTTAAAAACTCTTCAAAGTGATCAGTTGATACTTGTGATACAAGTGGGTCAACAACGGCAATAACATCCATTCCGGCTTCAATAAACATATCGCTCATTGTATTTGCACATTTTACACAAAAATCAAGAAGTTCTTTTACATAGTCTTCATCATCGTACATATCCATAAAAATGTCATTTCCACGTAAGTGAGATGCCAAAGTGAATGGACCACAAATAAGACCATACAATGCAGTTGTTTCACCTACTGCTTCTTTCATTCTGCGCATTGCAGATAACACAAGTGGTAAACGCCCACTATCTTTTGTAGGAAGTTTACAATCACAAGGCACGGTCATTGTTTCTTCAAGTGGATGGCTTGCAACTGAAGGAGGCCCATCGTGTGTCCACACAAGATCACAGCCTAATATTTCTGCTTCTAATTGAAGGTCAAATACCACAGGTTGTCCATCAGGTTTGTATAAGCGATTAACTTCTAACAAAGACTGTACAAGAGCTTCTTCATCGGTAAGTACTTTAGTTGCATCTGCACCTGTCAAAAGGCCTGCGTGAACACCGGCAAACGGTACCCATGGAGCTCTCTCTAATTTTTCATGACGTAGTGCTTTAAATAATAATTCTTTAGACATTTTTTTCTCCTTATCTTTTTACAATATGCCTTTTCCACTAAGGCTTTTTTGGTCACATGTACCTCAAGATACACCTCTCCCATAAAACTAAGTTATAAAACTTTTTTATTGAGAATCTTACAATATCTTGAAATAAAATTTTTAGCGAAAAGTTTACAGGGAATCAAACCCTATAAACTTTTGATGTGTAACAGTGTTGCATGAAAACTATTACACATCAACATTTATGCACTCTTTTTGCAAATTTCAACTGCTTTATCAGCAGCAGAAGCAGCATCAGGTGTGTATGAGTCTGCGTTAATTTGTTCGCAGAAGTTTTGTGTAATAGGTGCTCCACCTATCATAATTTTTACTTTATCACGAATTCCAGCTTCTTCAGCTTTTTCTACAACGTCTTTCATAACGTTCATAGTAGTTGTAAGAAGTGCAGAACAAGCAATAATATCACATTTTTCGTTAATTGCTGTTTCAACAAATTGTTCAGGAGTAACGTCAGTACCAAGGTCAATAACTTCAAGACCTTTTCCTTCCATCATCATTTTAACAAGATTTTTTCCGATGTCATGAAGGTCACCTTTTACAGTCCCTATACAAACTTTTCCGCTTGCTTCTACACCAGCTTCAGTTAAAAGTGGCTTTAATAATGCAGCACCCATGTTCATTGCACGTGCAGCAACCAAAACTTCAGGTACGAATACTTCATTGTTTTTGAACTTTTCACCAATAATTGACATACCTGAAAGAAGACCTTCATCCAAAATTTGTTTTACAGGGATACCTTGGTCAATAGCTTGTTGTACCAATTCTTTAACGTCTTTTGCTTTACCTTTTTGTAAAAGCGCTGAAATGTTTTCTAATAATTCCATCATTAACTCCTTTATATTCAAAATGAACTTCATAATCAACTTTTATGGGCGTTTCCGCACCAAAGTGAAAGACATACATCTTGATGTGATATGTATACATAATAAATGTAAATACTATATCGAACTAGCAAAATGTCTATATTTTTGGTACTTATTCTACTTTCTTTACAAAAGTACCAAAATGTACTATACTCATAGTATGCCATATACAAATTTAACGACACACAATAGTGCAGACTTTGATTTACGACTTGTAGAAGATTGTGCTAAAACATTTACAACAGCAACAGGTCTTGGATGTACTATTTCAGATATGAGAGGATCAATTTTGTACTCATGTGGCTATAGCTGTGATGTTTGTAAATTATGTACTATAGCGGGAAGCCCAAAAGAAAACTGTGTACAATCGCATATTTATGGTATGACCTCTGCAGAACGATTTGGAGGTAAATATATTTACTTTTGCCCACTTGGACTTGCGTGCTTTGTATCTCCAATAATTGGCTCAGAAGGAACAAAGGCCAAAATAACTGTTGGCCCATTTTTAATGGTAGATGTAAAAGATTTTATACAATGTGATTTACGCGATGAAAGAAATTTATCCGAAAATATTATAAACGTTATTGAAAAAGAGCTTATTGATATTCCTATTGCCTACCCTGAAAGAGTTAACTCCTTATCATCGCTTCTTTTTATGGTAGCAACTTTTTTAAATGATGCATCTTCTGTTGAGAGGATGTTAAAGGTACAACAAAGCGAGTTAATTCAGGGGCAAATAACTCCCTATATAATGCGATTAAAATCTGAAGTAAAAAATCAACAGTACCCCTATGATAAAGAAAAAGAACTTATGCGTGCTGTTTCGAGAAGCGATAAAAATGAAGCACGCAAATTATTAAATGAAATTCTAGGCTATATATTTTTTGCTGCAGGCGGAAATATGTCTACAACAAAGGCTCGAATTTATGAGTTAATAATATTAATTAGTCGAAATGCCATAGAATCTGGAGTTAACTTAGAAAGATCACTACAAGATAGTTCAAAATACTTTGAAATTATTCAAAAGTTTACGAGCATAGAAGATATAAGTTTGTGGCTATTTAATACAATGGAACATTTAGTAGACTCCGTTTTTAAGTATTCAGAAGAAAAACATGCACATATTATTAGAAAAACGCTCGCCTTTCTTAACGAAAACTATAATAAAAAAGTAACCCTCGAATTAGTTGCAAAAAAAATGTATTTATCACCGGTATATTTTAGCCGTGTTTTTAAACAAGAAACAGGCGTTACGTTTACCCAAAGTTTAAATAAAATACGCATTGAAAAGGCATGCGAACTTATTTGGACAGATAGGTATCGTCTTACCGATATAGCACTTATGTGTGGTTTTGAAGATCAAAGTTATTTTACTAAAGTTTTTAAGAAAATACTTGGCGTTTCTCCCATTCAATATAAAACCCAACTTCCTAATTAAAATAGTTTTTACTTGCCTTTTGCTTTTATTTGTGTTATATTCATACATAGTTACTTTTTAGCACAAAAAACAGGAGAATACTATGCATTTTACAGGACAAGTATACCGCCACCCGATGGAAGCAGAAACACCACTTTTAGAAGTTACAATAGGATGCTCACATAATAAGTGTAGCTTTTGCACTATGTATAGAGAAACAAAATTTGCTGTTTCGCCACTTGAAGATGTCGAAGCCGACTTACAAGAGTATAAACAAAGTGGCGCCTATATAAAACGCTTTTACCTTGTAAACGGCGAGCCATTTGTTCTTTCAACAGAAAAACTTGTTGCAATTGCAAAACTTATTATTCAGTATTTTCCAGAAATTGAAACTATCACTTGTTATACCTCAATTAAAAACTTAAAAAATAAGTCAGTAGATGATTTAAAACTTTTAAAAGAATACCGCTACAACGATTTACACATAGGCCTCGAAACAGGAAATGAAAAAGCGCTTGCTCTTATGAATAAAGGCTTTACGGTAAAGGATTCCTATGAACAGCTTGCAAAACTCAATGAAGTAGGCTTACGCTACGATGCCCTTTTAATGGTAGGGGTTGCGGGAAAAGGAAA
>CAYJJW010000015.1:14284-21508 GCA_964370555.1 uncultured Treponemataceae bacterium
AAACTCAGAACTTAATGTAAAAGAAACTTCAGAACTTTTAAATAAAACACAACCTTACATGGTGTCTGTTATGCCAACCTCTGTTTCTCCTGGAAGCGAGCTTGAAAAATTTGCAAACGAGGGTAAATATGTAGAATTAACCGAACTTGAAATGCTTAAAGAAGAACAATTACTTTTAAAATCTTTAGAGTTACACGACGCCTTCTTTTTTGGAAGCCATTATTTTAATTTAGTTCCCGTAAGTGGGCATTTAAGCGATAAGGATAAAATGATTGCGTACATTGATGAAGCTATTGCAAGTTTAGATAAAAGGACGCTTGAGAGTACAAAACCGAGAGGAAATATTTAAGTAATTACTAGTTACTAGTTAATGCGGTTTTTAAGATGACGCACTACATAATTCTAAGTAATTTAGATATATTAGCTTACCTTTACATTAGTAATTCGTAATTAGTACCTATCTCCCCTCTTCTTCATAAAATGCGTAGGTGCTTTTTCCTGCATTTTTAGCTACATATAAGGCTTTATCTGCTAAGTTGTTAAGTTTTACATAGTCGGTTGAGTATTCAGGCACCATAACAGCACCTATACTTATGCCAACCGTAGCTAAATCAACATCTTTAAGCGAAATTGCATTTACGTTAGACATAATTCTATGTATTACCGTAAGTGCATTTTCTTTAGAGGAAATATTATTTAACATAATAATAAACTCATCTCCACCTAAGCGCCCTAAAATATCGCCCATTCTTAAACTACTTTTTAGCGCACTTACAAACTCAAGTAAATATTCATCCCCTGCTTGATGGCCATAGGTATCATTAATTTGTTTAAAGTTATCAACATCGGCAATAATAAGGGTATGAATATATCCTTGTTCATCACTGCGAGCTATTACTTCAGATATTTTTTCTTGTGCTGCAGCTCTACTATAGGTATTAGTAAGTAAGTCTGTTTCAATAGTCGATTGTAAACTATTTGTTAAAGAATGGCTCGATTCTAAGGCTTTAATGAGCATACTTTCATTTTTAAAGTTTGCAATAATAGTAAAAATGAGATACATACCAAAAATAAAAATAACAATAACAGCAAACGTAATGGTAGTATTGTTTATGGTATCAGTCATATCTTCAGTTACTTCATTAAGCAAAATACTCACAACACACCAATCTGTTCCAGGGACTGTAACCATTACAGCAGTACGTTCTTCTCCGTTAACTATGTACTTTAATATTGCAGAGCGACCCTGTTCCATATCTTCTCTAAGAGAAACTGGTGTATGCCCATTTTGCATATCAAGAGAGCCAATAAAGTCATACATATCGCCACCAGAAAAAAGATTATTTGAACTACCACTTAGAATAAGTGGTGTTCCATCAACTTGACAAAGGTGATAAAAGGCTTCTCCTCCAAAACTCTTTAAATCAAGCACAGAAGAAAAGGTATCAAGGTAGTATATTCCAAATAGGCTTGCTGTTTCTGTATTTTGAAGCCTTAAACGTGTGCCTAGTGCAAAAAACTCTCTATTTAATTCCTTATCTAAAGCAGGTGGAAAGATTTTTACTTCTCCTACAGGAGTATCATCTAAACCAACATTACCATCAGTTATAAGAGCTTTACCACTTGAGTTTAAGGGAACTGCCCCATCAATAGAAATATATAAATCATCAAAAGCATCTGTGTATGTTATTTGATCTAGTAAAATGGTCATCTCTCTAATATTTGGATAATGAGATGTTATAGCAAATTTTGTAGCAATAAGTAAGTCTGATGCATCAAAAACTCGTTGTGAAATTTTATCTGTCATACCTGTTGCAAGCTCAACTAAAAAAGCATCATTAATTTTCTCTACCGTTTTAAGATTTTGAAAAGAAAATACAATGATTGCTACAAAAACTGCAATGAGGGTTACAATACCACCCCATAAAAGAACACGTTTTTTTACCTTTTTTTCATTTTTAGCATTAATGGCATGAACTCCACCTTGCGTATGTAATTCTTCTTGTGCCATATTTTCTGCAGATACTACATACAATTGTTCAATTGGCATAGGGCGAGAGAACAAAAATCCTTGAGAATAGCGAACACCATGATTTACAAGCGTTTTTTGCATTGCAGGTGTTTCTACACATTCAGCTATTAGCTCAACTTGCATTTTTTTACTTAAAAAGTGAATACTGTCAAGAATTTGATCATAGCTAGTGTCTGTTCCCAAAAGTTCTGTAAGAGAGCCATTAATTTTTATATAATCTATTTCTAAGTTTCCAATTTCGATAAAGTTTGAATAGCCAGAGCCAAAATCGTCAATGGCAATTTTACAACCATATTGTCGTATTTTTCTAATAAACAGTCTTAATAATTCTTGCCCTGCAAATTTTTCCGTTTCTACAAGTTCAAAAACAAAATGTGAAGGATTTTCCATAGCATCAAGCTTTGAAAAAATTGCAGAGGTAAAATCGTCACTATGAATATCTAAAGATGATACATTTACGGTAATAAGTTCTGTTCTGTTTGCAAAAAGGTCTAAAACTTTACAAACCATTGCCTTACTTAATGCAAGATATAAGTTATGTTTTTTTGCAATATCTAAAAATGTACCAGGATTTAGTATTTCACCTTCTATTGTTTGAAGTCTCATTAATGATTCATAGGCAAAAAATTGATTTTTTTGGCTATCATAAATGCCTTGAAAATATGGTATCACCCTTTCGTTTTCAATGGCATCCTTAATAATTTCAACTATTTTAAACTCATTTTGTAAATCGTTATCATCTTCAATTACTTTATCACAATCAAAAAAAGAAGATTGATTTTCTTTTGCATGATCTTCTATATAATCCAATAATTCTCGTGGATTTTTACCCTGATACGTAAAAGCAAAGTTTACATCTGTTGACTTATTTTCTTCGAGGGTGAAATATTCAAAAATACTTTGTACGGCATCAAAAAAAACTTTTCTTACCACGGTGTTTTCTGCAGTAAAAAAGAAAGAACTTGTTCCAAAACGATAAAAACGAAGATTTATTTCTGCAAAGTTTTTATCGGCATAGGCTTTCATATCCATCATTTGATTAAGAGCTACTACACCATTTATTTCAGAATCATTGCTTACAGTTTTATTACTACTTACAAGACAAAGCTTTAAATTGTCGCCATCTTCCCTATCTTTTAAGAACTCTGCCATAGAATCGTCTTTAGATTGCATTCGAGCAAGGCCATGTGCTTCTGTTTTTAGTGCATTTTCAAAAAGAGCAAAGTCCTCACTTTTACTTGAGATATTTATAAGATTTTGTAAAGTTTGTGCCATTTCGGCATTGCTATCGTCTAGCTCTTCTACTTTATCATAAGCGCTTAAATTGGGTTTTAAGTAGTGAACCTTTTCTGCCATGGTAAACACAGAACAGGTTCCGTTATAAAAATAGGTGGTATCGTTCTTTGTGCCAATTTCTCCAAACATAAAGGCACCACACACGCCCTGCCCAATAAATGGAGCCATTTCCCACTTCGATACATTGTTAAGAAACATTTTTCTAAAAAGACAACTATAACAAAACATTGTTTCAACAGGAGTATTTTGTAAGTCATAGCAAAGGTCTTGCCATTCTTCAACGCTTTTTACAGGGCTAACATAGCCTAGTCGAAATTTTGTTCCACTTTCTACTTGTGAATAATATTGCTGAATTTTATTTGCTTGCGCATCATATTGTACAAATCTGCTAGAACCATCTCTGCCCTCAAGGACAAAAGGAAAGCGCACCAAGATATCGGTTGAAACAGTAGCTACAAAGTCTTTATTTTCTTGTAACTTCGTTGTTCCAAGCTTTTTATTAATCCATTCTACCGATGGAGTGCCATCAATTTCATCTAAGTAATTTCCGCTCATTGCAGTAATTGTATGCACTTCACTTATAGGAGCGTGTCCTACAATTGCATTTGTATAACTTAGAACAAAGTCGCTACTTACATAGGTAGTATTTATGGTATTTTCATATACTCCATTATCATCAAAAACAAATGCGTGTGGAAAACCTTGTGCATCTTGGCAAACTGATACCCCACCAACAAAAGGAATATGCGGAAGAGACTTTGATATTCTTGCAACAATTCGCTCAGAATATGGTGTAATTGCCCCTACATGCATAATAGCAACTGCAGGCGTTTGATTTTCGCACGTTTTTTCTATGTGTTTTGCTATTTCTGTATCATCTTTTCCGTCAATTGGAAAAAAATCTGTAACTACGCTGGCTCTTTCAAAGCCGGTAAACATGATGAGGGTTTTATCGTCATATATTGTGCCATCAAAAATAACACCACTTACAGGGCAACCAATTACTGTAGCTTCTGGTAAAAGTGTCTTTACCTCTTTTGCAATATGTAGACATTCATCTTTATTATGTGTTGAGGCGTGTATGCGTACAAGCCATGTGTATGCGGAATCAAAATCATTTTGACTAATGAATTTTTCGAGATGTTTTTTACTTTCGTACAAGGCCTTAAATACTTTCATAAATCTAATCCTTTTACAAAGTCACAAAAATGCAGTTCAAAAGGTGTATCGACTTCTATGTAATATTTTAGCACAATGCTAAAAAAACTTCAATCAATGAATAGGGACATGATTCACTCCCAGCAGTGCTTATCTTATTCTGAAAATAGCCGGTAAGAGTTTTTTCCAGTATTTTTTACCCTGTATAAAGCCCTATCTGCTTTCTCGTATAGTTCGTCAAAAACGGTTGCATTGTTAGGGGCAAGGGCTATACCTACACTAAAGCTAATAGTAACGCTACCCTCTTCTCCTGTATAGGTTTTATAAAGAGTTTCGCATAGCGTTTTTGCTTTCTTTTTTACACAATCAATTGATGTGATATTCTTAATATAGGCAAAAAACTCATCTCCACCAATGCGTCCAACAATGTCATCACTTCTAAAAATAGTATGTAAACCATCACTTATTTCTTTAAGTACGTCATCACCTTTTTGATGCCCAAAAGTGTCGTTAATAAGTTTAAAATTATCGCAATCTATAATAAAAAGAGCACCTATTTTATTTTCAAGTTGATTAAGTTCTTCTATGATAAGCTCTTCTGTTTGTGCTTTATTGTATAAGCCGGTAAGAGGATCTCTCTCTGCAGATTTTTTTAGCTTTTCTGTTTGCCTTACAAAATCGTCAATGTTTTCGATAAACACAAAAGACTTTAAAAGATCCCCCTTAGCACTTTTTACTAAGGTTGATTCAAAACTGCACCAAAGATACTTACCGTTCGCATGCTTCATTCTAAAGCGTACATTGCTAATGGTTTCACCTTTTGCCACACGCTGTAAAGTTTCTGTAACAATTTGAAGATCATCTTCATGGCAAACATCTTTATTTTTTGCATCTTTTCTAATATCAGTTAGTATAATATCGCGCCCAAACATTGCAGTATAATCGGATACTGACTGCAACCTATGTGTTTTATAATCCCATTCAATAATAACCTTATTGGCTTTTTGTGCAAGCGATTTTATAGATTCATACATAAGCTGAACCTTAGCTTGACTTTTCTTTTCTAAATATATAATAAGTATAACTAGACAAATAAGTGCAAGTGATATTGATATCACTAAATATAAAGTTGCTCTTTGGTGTTCTGCCGCAAAAGCACTAATTGTTTCTGTTGGAATAATGGTTGTCATAATCCAGTTGTTAATACCAACCGGCATATAATACATAAAACGACTATCACCCTCATAGCTATATTCTGAAACACCTGTTCTTTTATTTGCAACATCATCTAAAAACTGCTGTTCAGAATATCCTTTTGCATAATCGACAATAGAAGCTGCAAAATAAAAAGAAATATCCATTGCTATTTCTTCACCTGAATCTGAAGTTGCAACATAGATTCCATTTTCATCAATTATGTGATAATAGCCATCACTGGTAAAAAAGCTTCTGTCTAAAAGCTGAGATAAAGATACTAAACTAATTTTTGCAATAAGAAAAGTACCCTTCAGGTTTCCTTGTAAATCAATTCTTATTGAGACAATAGCTTCATCAATATGTTCATCATAATAAGCATCAGACACATACACGTCTGTATTTTCTAATAGTTTATAGCCTACATCTTCATAGAGTTTTATATCTTTGTGGCCTTCAGAATTAAGGGAACGCTCTTTGTTATAAAAGCATACGCAATGGAAGCGGCCAGTATTTTTAACTTCTTGTAAAAAGTTTATAAGGTCTTCATCAATGTTATAGAGGACGTTTTCTTCTATTGCACGTGCGGCAATAGTCATTGTAGTTGCGTACTCTGCAAAGATAATATTTGTGGTATTTACGTTATTTTGTGTTACTGCAAAAAAACTTTCATTAGTTCTGTCTTGTTCGATTTGTAGTGAGGAATTAAAAAATAGTGCAACTGAAACGAACACCCATATAAGTAAGAGAGCAACAATTAGTAAAAATTTTTTTAATTTCACACAATACCCCTATAGTTTATTATAAGAAGAATTGAGTTTTGTGTCAATGTGTAAAAAAAGGGGGGGGGTGAAGCGAAGTGCGCCCTGTCATTCTGATTTTTACCACATATTTGCACTCCCATCCCGTCATTCTGACTCTGCCCGCTACTGGACTTCAGGAAGAATCTATTTTTTGTACACGCCACAAGGATTGGTCATTATTTATCCGCAAGAATTAATCTTCAATAACATCAATAGACTGCTCTGCTATATCGCGACCGCCATAAATGATTCGATTAATATATACACTATTTGTATCTTCCAAAATCGTATAAAATACAACATATTTTGAAACAGGAAAATATCTAATTTTTTTACTTTTTAATGGCTCATCTGGATAAACACGATACATAGTAGGCATATCTGCTAATGCATATATTTTTTTAACTAGTTGCTGTAGTATTTTTTTCCCTGCTTCCGGAACATGCAATTTATACGCTAAATATTCAAAAATATCTTTTAAGTCTGTTTTTGCATTATCAGAAATAATGAGTTTATAACTCATATTCCATAATCCCTTTCAAGCTCTGCCACTACATCATCAAAATTATGGTATCTTCCATTTTTAAGGTCATCAAAGCTTTTTTCTATTTCTGCATCGAGTTGTGTTGGTGTCAAATCCCCAACAGAAAGAGGTACAGTATTTGGAATTTTCATTTCAAATGGGATTCCTCTTTGCAAAATTACTTGTCTTAAAAACATAGAAACTGCATTAGACATTGG
>CAYJJW010000016.1:0-21408 GCA_964370555.1 uncultured Treponemataceae bacterium
CAATTATTTTATGTCCTGAAGAGGCAAGAGCTTTAGTAAAAGCAAGTACAGAACGTGAAATGCCAAACTTAGTGGTTCTTTCTGTTCCAGAGATAACAAATGATATAAAACTAGAAAATTTAGGAGAGATAAAAGTTGGCACTTAATTCATATTCGCAGCAACCACAAGTGATGATAGCAGATACCGAAACCGAATGCTATGATCGAATAAAAAAAGTTTACGGAAATAACGTTCAAATACTCAGAAAAAGGGAACTAACCACAAGAGGGTTTTTACCGTTTATTCAAAAAAAACAATGCGAAGTCTCCTATATGCCACTTCTTCCTGAAGCAAAAAAAATGTATCAAGGGTTTTCTCAACCGAGTTCTCAAATGGATTTTAATGAAGAAAAAGCAAAGATACTAGAAGCAAATCAGGGAACACAAAATCCTCAAATGAAACTCATTTTAGATGAAATTAAAGAGTTACATTCAAAATTGGATGAAAAAAATGCAAACATACGGCAAGATGATCATGCAACAATTCTGGATATTGAAGAAATACTAAAAAAGAATGATTTTACGACTGAATACATAAAAAAAATAGTTGAGCGAATTCGTAAAGAGTTTTCACTTGAAGAACTCGAAGATGTAGAAATAGTACAAAAAGCAGTTGTTGATTGGATAGGAGAGAGCATTAGTGTTACCGATGTTTCTGTAGCATCTCGGCCTGAAACTATTATCTTAGTAGGACCTACAGGAATTGGAAAAACTACTACTGTTGCAAAATTAGCTGCCTTTTTTAGTGGGCTTGGTAATACAACAGTACCGCAAGGGTTAAACATTAGACTTATTACAACCGATAGCGTAAGAATTGGTGCAAAAGAACAATTAGAAACGTACGGTGAGCTTATGGGTATACCGGTTTCATTTTCAAATTCAGAAGAAGATTTACAAGAGCTCTTACGTTTATATGGTAGAGATTCTGATGTAATATTAATTGACACTGCAGGTCACAGTCCAAAGGATTATGAAAGTTTAATAAAAATGAGAAAAACCCTTGAGTTTAAGGGGCATAAACCGAGGGTCTTTTTAACTATTTCAGCTCCTACTAAGGCAAATGATTTACGCACAATTTTACAACAATATGAAATATTTGGATATACTTCTGTTATTGTTACAAAAATTGATGAAACAGAAACAATTGGAACTGTTGTAAGTATTTTAGATGAAAAGCAAAAGTCAATTGCATATATAACAGATGGACAAAAAGTTCCAAGGAATTTTAAAAAGGCCGATCCTGTGTCTTTTTTAATTAACTTAACAGGTTTTACCATTGACCGAGATCATATAGATGAAAAATTTATACAGGAAAAGATAGGGTAGTTTATGGAAGATCAAGCATCTGAATTACGAGAACTTATGCAACAACGACTTGAGCGGCAAGAAGTATACCGTCCAGGTCAAAAAACTGATAATCACAAAACTAGAATCATTGCCGTTACAAGTGGAAAAGGTGGTGTTGGAAAAACTAACCTGTCAGTAAATATGGCTATTGCATATTCACAAGCCGGGAAAAGAGTGATTCTTATTGACGGCGATTTAGGTATGGCAAATGTTAATATTTTAATTGGAACTGCTCCAAAGGCAAACCTTTTAGATGTAATGAATAAGCGATATAAAATGAAAGATATTGTGTGTGATACAGAATATGGTTTTCAATTTGTACCGGGAGCAAATGGATTTTCTCGTATTGCAAATATGAACGAAACAGAGCTTGCAAGTTTTTCAGAAGAGTTTATGCAACTTTCAAGCGCCGATATTATTATTATTGATACAGGCGCAGGTATTGCTCAAAGTGTTTTAGGGCTTCTTTCTGCTGCAGATGAAATTTATGTTCTTACTACTCCAGAGCCAACATCAATTACCGATGCGTATGGAATAATTAAAATTATCGCAACTGAAATGATCGATAATAGACCAAATTTGAAGTTGTTAGTAAATAGAGTACATTCTGCCTCTGAGGGAAAAAGAGTTGCTGAACAAATTATAACTATTGCACAACAGTTTTTAAACTATGAAATTGAATACTTAGGTTTTATATATGATGACACTGCAGTTTCTGCATCGGTATTACGACAAAAGCCATTTATTATAGCACAACCAAATGCAAAGTGTTCAATGTGTATTAAACATATAGTAGGAAGGATTGAAAAAACAGATTTAAATACTGAAGAAGGATTTGGACGCTTTTTTAGAAAATTTAGACAAAAATGGTAAATGGGTGTTTAGGGAGCTTGACGTTTTAACAAATTTGACGTAAGCTATATAGAAGGAGTGATAAAAAAGAAAACGGATATGTGATCTTTTTTTAACGAGCAATGTTAATGGGTAACTATTGTATTTAGTAGGGGGGATATGCTTAATATAAAGCACTTTGCAATAGCTTTTATAATTGGATTTTTTTTATCTCTCTTTTCCGGACTCATTGGGGGTGTATCATTTGGAACAGTGCTATTGCGCGCTATTCTATCAGGTGCTCTTTTTTCAGTATTAGCGTTTGGAGCTATGAATGTATATAAGATGTTTCTTGTAACAGGTGATTCTTTAGAAACTTCATCTACTGAAAACCAGAGTGATACTGCGAGCGCACACACCGTTGATATTGTAGTTGATGACGATTTACCGGATAGTGCAACAGCTCCATCGTTTAATCTTTCAAACTATGTACAAAGTCCTGATGAGACAAATAACGCAGAAGAACTTGAAGAAGTAGAAGATATTCAATCCAGCGATAGTGCAGGTGGAGAATTTCAAACAAGTTCTTTAGCAACAATGACAGCAAGTCCTCCTACTGCCGTAGAAGACGCAGAGGTACTGGAAGATAGCGAAGAAGAAACTGAGCGAGTGGGCACAATCCCAAAGTTTAGTGCCTCTTCTCCTGGTAATTCAGAGCTTAAAACTGCCTTGTTGAATGATGATAGTGAATCTGAACTTGGTGTTTTACCGGATATTGAAAGCCTAGGAATTGAAGAAGAGGCAACCCCACAAGACGCCGATGAATTAATTCAAGATTCGGTGTTTGCCGAAACGGGAGAGGTTAAACCTCTTGCCCCTACTGTAGCTCCCTCTGAAATGGGTGATGCAAAAGAAATAGCAGCGGCTATACGTACCGCTTTAGTAAAAGATACATAATGTTGATTAGAAATATAAAAAGGTGTAAAAGATGATGACAACGCTCTTTGAGCAAAAAACAGAAGAAGAACTCTGGATAGAATTCCGTAAATCAAAGTCTACTCAGCTTAGAGATGCCTTTATTCGACAGTATATGCCGTTGGTAAAGTATGTTGCCGGTAAGGTAGCCGTTAATATGCCGAATAGCGTTGAGTTTGATGATCTAGTAGGATTTGGACAATTTGGTCTTCTTGATGCAATTAATAAATTCGATCCCGATAAAAAAGTTAAGTTTAAAACATATGCCGTTACACGTATTCGTGGAGCAATTTTTGATGAATTACGTCAACTAGACTGGGTTCCTCGTTCTGTACGCCAAAAATCACGTGAAATTGAAGATACTATTGTTGAGCTAGAAGCAAAGCTTGGGCGTCCTGCACAAGATGATGAAATTGCCACTGCAATGGGTCTTTCATTAGAAAGTTTTAATAACACCGTTTTAAAAGTTTCAGGAACAAGTGTTCTTTCATTAAATGATGTATGGTATTCAGGTGAATCATCAGATAGAATGTCAATTGGAGACAGTATTGAGTCTCCCTCAAGTTTAAATCCTGATGTAATTGTAGAGAGAGAAGAAGTAAAGCGCGTCATTATGGAAGCAATTAATGAACTTCCTGAAAAAGAAAAAATGGTATTGGTACTATATTATCATGAAGATTTAACTTTTAAAGAAATTGGTCAAGTATTACAAGTAAGTGAATCAAGAATTTCTCAATTACATACCAAGGCAAATATGCGACTTAGGGCTAAATTGACTAATGTTCGAAAAGGTATAATGTAGGCACTCGGAGGTTACTATTGGTTACGCTTGAAAAATTACGCTCCGATATGGAATCTCAATTTGAGCTTGATAGAAATATTAAGTATATTGATGTTAGAGCAGATTCAATTGAAGAAGCTCTAGCAGATGCTGCTATTCAATTAGACTCTCGAGTACCTATTCTTGAATATGAAGTTTTAGAACAGGGTTATAAAGGCTTTATGACTTTGATGAAAAAACCTTGGGCTCTTAGAGTATACGAAAATCCATTACATGCTAAAAAGGCAAAACAAAACATTGGCGATGGTATGTCAACCTTCGATGATGATGATGAAAGCACAATGCCAAAAAATGTAGATGGGGCATTTTATGTACATCGTTTTGGTTCAGAAATACACTTAAAAGTTGTTGCTCCTATAGGTTCCGGTGTTCCGGTTGATTATAAAGTTATTTTAAGTAGCTTACAACGAAGTGATACAGTATCGATTGATGAAAATCTTGTTAAAGAATATGCAAAAACTACAACAGAAGGCGACTATGAACCGGTAGGGCAGTTTACACATAATCAGGCAGGAGACGCAACGTTCTATATTGATATTTCATCTGATGATATGAAAGCAAGTATTATTGCCACGGCGCCTGCTGTAGGTGGAGCCGATATTTCTGTTGCTCGTATAATACAAATGCTAAAGTCTCAAGGAATTGTTAACGACTTAAGCATGGATAAAATTAACGATTATGTTGATAACCCCGTTTATGGTGTGCCTTATGTAGTTGCAGAGGGCGCTGAGCCCCAAGATGGGCGAGACGCATATATTTCGTATAATTTTGAAACTGATAAGTCAAAACTACATATTAAGGAATCTGATTCAGGTCAAGTAGACTTTAAAGAACTTAATCTTATTCAAAATGTTGTAGAAGGTCAAACTTTAGCTCATAAAGTTCTTCCTGAAAGAGGAAAAAGTGGACATACTTTAAAGGGACGCTATTTAGAAGCTAAAAATGGAAAAGATATATCACTTCCTGTAGGAAAAAATGTTACTGTGGATGCTGATGGTCGAACAATGAGAGCCGCAGTAAATGGACAAGTTCTTCTTGTTAATGATAAGATTAATGTAGCACCAATTATGGAAGTTGAAGGAGTGAACATTAAAACTGGTAATATTACCTTCCTTGGAACTGTAATTATTAAAGGAAATGTTGAAGATGGATTCCAAGTTAAAGCTTCTGGAAATATTGAAGTTTACGGAGCGGTAGAGAACGCTGTTCTTGAGGCCGACGGTGATATTGTTGTTTCGCTTGGTATAATGGGAAAAGATCAAGGCTTTATAAAAGCTGGTGGCTCTATGTGGGCAAAGTTTATTCAAAATGCAACTGTAGAAGCAGAACAATATATTGTTGTACGTGACGGGATAATTAACTCAAATGTTACCAGTAACAAAAAAATTCTGGTGCAAGGTAAGCGAGCCAGTATTATTGGTGGACATACTTTTGCAACAGAAGAAATTAGAGCTAAAACAATTGGAAGTAGTGCAGGTGCAAGTGAAACGATACTTTCTGTTGGATATGATCCTAAAGCTAAACGTCGTTTAGATGAGCTAACCGATAAACAAGCGGTATTAATTAAAGAACTCAATGACTTAGAATTAGACATTCAAACGCTCGAACAACAAAAGAAAATACGAAAAACTCTTCCGGCTGAAAAAGAAGAAAACTTAAATACGTTAATGTCTCGTAAAGATGAAATACATGCCGAAGTTGACACAATGTCTACTGAAATACAAGAAATTCAAGATCATTTACGAGAGCTTAAAATTGTTGGTACTGTTTCAGCTTCGGGTGCTGTATATTCAGGTGTTAAAGTTAATATTAGAGATGTACGCGAAGAAATACGAAATGAAACAAAATCGGTAACCTTCTTCTATGAAGATGGTTTTGTACGGTATGGCAAATATGAGCCACCACAATCAGAGGATGAGGCACGGGTACCTGATGGCTATTCAACCAATTGATCTTCAAACAATGTATACTTCTCTTGAAAAGGTTTCAAAAATGACTGCTGCAAAGCAACAGGGGATGCAGCTACAAAGTGCTATTCAACAAGATGAACTTACAAAGCGTATACAAGAAAAAGCTTCAACAGTAGAAAAAACCGAAATGGATGAAGATGAAGGTCTCACACACGTAAAAGACAGACAAAAAAATAGTGAAGCAGATAGTCATACTTCCGACGAACGCGAAGAAAAAAAAGAAGAGCAACCGGAAGAACATATAGAAGTTATTACTGATCCCTTTCTTGGTCGTCATATTGATATTTCGGGGTAGATGGTATGGTTTCGGGCGAAGTTATTCTACTCATAATTGTTACTCTTATTAATCTTAGTTTATGGTTTATTTTTTTCTTTAAGCTAAAAAGCTCTTTTTCTCCACAAGCACTTCTTTCCGATATAAAAAATGAAGTTGAAAAATTAATAATTGAAATAAACAAAACTACCTTAGAAGATGTTACCCTTATTGAGGAAAGATCTCTTGCATTAAAAGCGCTTGTTGAAGATACCGATAAACGAATGATGTTACTACAAGGTCAAGCCTCAATGAAAAAGCGCGAAAAAGAAGTGCTCGAGCGCTTATCTTCAAAAAAAACAGTTCCACCTGATGAAAAAAAAGCTTTGGATTCTTATAAAAAAATGAATACTCAAAGCAATAATTCTGATTATTCAGAGAGTGTGCAATTATCAATAGATTTTGATTCATACCGTATAGAACGCTCTGAAGAGCAAGTACTTAATCAAGGCTTTGTAGAAAATGCTATTGAAGCACAAACCATAGAATCTGACCAAATAAACTTACCAGAGATAGCGCACATAGAAAATAGCCCTATAACAGAAGTTCCATTTAAGCAAAAAGTATTAGAGCTTGCTGCAAAAGATTTTTCAAGCGATTATATTGCAAATAAACTAGGTTGTACGCTAACAGAAGTGCAACTGGTAATTGATTTATATTCATAAAACTAAAAAAAGACTATCCATTTATTTTGGATAGTCTCTTTATTAATTTTTATAGTAATTATAGCTGTGCTCTAATGCTAAACGCACCTGTTAATAGTTGATTATTAAAATCATATGAAACAGATGGGGTTAGTTTTAATATAAGAATATTAAATGAAAGGCCTGCATATACATTTGTAGAGGTTATTTCTGCAAAGTCTTTATTGTATGTAGGTGTGCCGTTTACTCCAACACCTGCTACTGAAACATCCCAATCAAAATTATTTTTTGCTTGTGCCATTGCAAAGCGTCCGCCAACAAATGGAGTTACAATAATAAAGTTTTTAGAAACTTGTGCAGAAAGTGCTACTATATTCATTTCATTGTTAAAAGTAAAACTTGCAACATCTTGATCTGCTGCAATACTACCTTTTGTGTAGTAGTAAGAGGCTCCCAATGATACATTTGGCAAAATAAGATTTTCTTGTAATACTGCATAGCGAACATCTGCACCGAAAGTGAAATAATCAAGTTTTACACCATAAAAATCAAGCTTAGGAGTTTTCATAACTGAAACGCCAAGATCAAAAGGTAAAAACAAACCTCCAATTCGTGCGTCGGCGGTAAAAAACGGCAATATTGCTGATGCAGGAAGAGTTTTTATTCCTAATGCATTTTCACCTAATGCACTGTTAAGGCTTGTAACAATGCCGTTTATTTCTTCAGTTGCTTTTGATAACTCGCCAAGTTTTAATTCTGCAATGCTGGTATTTATTCCTACTGCAAAATGTGGTGGAATTGATGGAAAAACTTTTCCAATATATGCATCTGCATATACATTTTGGTTTGTTGCTGCATTAATAACTGATGCCGAAAAATCCTCCATAAATGATACAGCTGCATCATTTATAACTTTTTCTTTATCACTAATAATACTTTGTGCAAAAGCACCTGCAGTAGTAAGCACAATAAAAATACTTACAATTATAATTTTTTTCATTCTTATACCTCCAAGTAAATAAGTAACTATAAATAGTATATCATTTTTATTTTTTAATATCAAGAAATTTGTACAAGTTTTTATAATCTATGCATTTTTCTTTAGTATACTACTTGAGGGTTTTTAAAACTTATCGTATACTATACATATGAGTATTGGCAAGGCAAAGATTATTGCACAAAATAGAAAAGCACGATTTAACTATACCATTGATGAGTCCTTTGAGTGTGGGGTAGAATTAAAAGGAACAGAGGTAAAATCGGTAAAATCGGGTAATATGTCTTTTCCTGATGCATTTGCAGAAATAATCAATAACGAAGTTTGGGTGAAAAATTGGCATATTTCAGAATATGTTTTTTCGTCAATTTTTAATCATTCACCGGAACGTCATAAAAAACTTTTATTACATGCAGATGAAATAAAAAAACTAAAGAGAAAAGTTGACGAAAAGGGCTTTACTCTTATTCCCCTAGACTTTTATTTAAAAAACGGAAGAGTAAAAGTTACGCTTGGGCTTTGTCGTGGTAAGAAAAATTATGATAAACGCTCAGATATACGTGAACGCGATGTTACGCGTGATATGCAGCGAGAGTTTAGGAAGGGGCTACAAGACTAAGGTATGATATTATTTAACCACAAAGGCGTTTTTCGCCTTTGTATGCTGGCAATTGTAATCTTCTCTTTTTTACAAACAGCTTGGGCTCAAAGTGTACCTACGTCGCCTTTAACAGAAACACTGTACTTTTATGGACCAACCGTAGAAACCGATGATAATTCAAAAATACAACTTTCTACAGATTTATTTTATTCACAATTTCAGTTAGAAGGTAATTTTACCCTTATCGACAGAAGAAACGAAATTTTTGATAATAATGCTCTTCAATCGCAGCAGGGAACAAATGCTATTATTTTTTATAATGAAGTAAAAGAAGATAAAGATAAATGGTATTTAAACTTATATCTCATTGATATATCAAAAAATAAAGAAGTAAGCGTAAAATATGTTTATGATGAATATTATAGAATTCTTATTGATGCAAAAGATGCACTTTCTGAATTGCTACAAAAATATGAAAGAGATTCTTCTCTTGAAGGCGAAATAGAAGAATCTAGCACCATTGAAAACACTGCTTCATCTGTTTCGATTACAAATTTATTTGGAACGTGGCAAGGTGAAGAACATGTTGATAAAATTGTAATTTTACGCGGTGGCAGAGGTTTTGTAATTTTTGAAAACGGTGCCAGTATGAATATAAGTGTACGTGTTGAAGGAACATCGTTTTTTGCAATACAAGAAAGTAAGCCCAATGCCTCTTTTTTTCCTGAGCTACCGCGAGAAGTAGCACTTGTTAAAGCACTAGAAGTTGATCCTATTGAATGGGAATTAACTATAGAAAATGAAAATTCTTTGGTTGGTGTAAAACATGCTTACACAGCCGAAGGGGAAAATACTCAAGCAAATATTATTAAAGCAGAAATTCCAGTAAAATGGTATCGCTAGCGCAGTATTATAGAGCCTTGTCGTAAAATATTTATTTCACCTTTACTTACATCAACTATTGTGGACGGAATTGCGTTTTCTGTATCATTAAAATTACCATCCACAATACAAAAAACTTCAGTTCCAAATTCTTTTTCCATTTCATGGATATCTGTTAGTATAGCTTGACCGGACCTATTAGTGCTTGTTGAATAGAGTGGGGCATCACAAAGATTTATTAGTTGTTGTAACCACTCATCATTGGGACAGCGAAATGCTGTTGTTCCTTCATTTTCTTTATTTTTAACAATAACAGTTAATGGCCCTGGCATGTGCTTTGCCACACTACTCGGTATAACAGTATTTGAGTACTTTTTTATATCATTTGGGTGTGAAATAAGTTGAATAAAAGGTTTTACCTCATCTCGTCCCTTTATATTTCTAATAAGGCTGTCAGTATGAGGCACAATACCTGAAAAACCATATACTGTATCTGTTGGGATTATAACAACTTTGTTTTCTTTTAATGCATTTGCTACAGTTATCACTGTGTTAGAATCAGACTTTAACAGAATCATAAGACTTTAAGCTCTTTTTTAATTGTAATAATGATACAATGAGGTTTATACAAATAAATACTAAAATACCTACAAATTTTGCAAGCCAATCTGGAATAAAAACTATAGAAGGCCTTAAAATTTTCGACCCTGCGCTATAAACGAAGGCAGGAGTATCTGCAAAACCACTTATTTTTAATAGTTTTTCACCATCACTCACAAATCCCATTTTTTTTGCATATGCTTTAAGGACATTTTCGTCATCTTTAAGAGCATTTGAATCAATAGTTAGTTGTTCATTAACTTCTTGTAAAGAGGTTAAATGTTGTGCCAACACTATTTTATGATTTTGGAGCTGACTATATGCCCAAACACCATTTTGTCCTGCGAATATTGATATTGCTACATACACAAATACGGCACAACATGCTGAAAATAATAATTGAAAACGACTCATATTTTCAATTTTCGGCTATTTTCCTCTTTTCTTGAATATAAAAAGTATGCTATAATGATTTTATTGAAAGTTTTTATTTATTTAATTATTTATTAAATAATATCAAGCAACGTGCCGATATATAAATGAATGTAATTTTTTACCATGGGAGTGGTTATGTCAATAGATCGAGAAAGTTTTGAAGATGAAAACATAGAAAGTTCACTAGAGCAATATGGAGTATGGGTAAAAAAATCACCTGCAGAAACTCCTTTAGAAGTTTCACCTCATATAGATGACGAAGAAAGCAATGATAATTCAGAAATTCTAGATTTAGGTGAAGAAGACTTTGATACTGGCAGTCTTGAAATATTCTCAGACGATTCCCCCGCATTTGAAGATGACTTTGACATAGATTTTGATTCAGGCATTGATTCTCAAAATAATTTAGTTATGGATGAAGAAGATGCTGACAATACTACTTTAACTACAGATGAGCTATTAAATATTACAAACGGTATGGATGCTCAAGAGGCAACCAGTGAAGAGGATATTGCCTTTGATGATACTTTTGAAGTAAGTGAAGATAATGAATTTGATATTAACTTAGGCGATGATTTTGAAATTAGCACAGACGATACTTTTGAAGTAGGCTCAAGTGACGACTTTGAAATTAGCACAGATGATACTTTTGAAGTAGGCTCAAGTGATGACTTTGAGATTAGTACCGATGATACTTTTGAAGTAAGCTCAAGTGATGACTTTGAAATTGGTACAGACGATACTTTTGAGGTAAGCTCAAGTGATGACTTTGAAATTAGTACAGATGACAGTTTTGAGGTAAGCTCAAGTGATGACTTTGAAATTAGTACAGATGACAGTTTTGTAGTAGACTCAAGTGACGATTTTGATATGGATTTTGATTCTTTTATGGAAGAGTCAACTGTTGAAACTAATGGTGATTCTGAAGAACCAGTTAATGAAGAACATGCTGAATCAGAAACATTTTCAGATTTTGACTTAATGAATGAAGATACAATAACCAGTGTTTCAGAAGATGAAATTGAAAAAACAGACAGTGAAGAAATGGCTTCATTTGATGACTTTGATATTTCTTTTGACGATTTTGACAGTGATACAATTTCTGAAGAAGATAATAGTAATGAAACAGTTGTAGAAAGTTCATTTGAAATGGAAGAGCCAGTACAAGATGATTCTATAGAATTTGAAGAAACAGAAACAATTTCTGCAAATGAACCTGAATCTATTGAACATAGCCCAATAGATTCAGACGATGATATTGTTTTTGAAGAAAGTGATGACATGTCATTTTCAATTAGTGATGAAACATCTTTTGAAAGTGAATTTGAAGATTCTTCTGTTGATTTTGGTGAAGAAATATCATTAGAAGATAATACTCCTATAGATGATTCAAAAGAAGACTTTGTTGAAGAACAAGTTGAAACAGTGCAATCTTCTGCTGCACCCGATACATCAGATGTATTAAATCAAATTGTTGCTGAGCTTTCTAACTTAAGAAACGAAATGTCTCAGTTTAAAACAGAACTTGCAAAAATAAAAACTGATAAAACCAATGCACCTACAAAACAAGATGCAGAAGAAGGCGGATTTTTTGCTGATTATGAAGGCGATGATACCATTGCATTATCAGGTGATGAACTTAATAATATTTTAACTAGTGCAGATTTTACTGTTGATGATGAGCCTACTGATGAAATGGATTCTTTTGGTGACATTGAAAACGAAGATTTTAATACAGAATCTGCAGAAGATAATTCATTTAATGTATCAGATGATGATTTAACAGAAACAAATAATGAATCTATTGATACTGTTGAAGATTCTTTTGAAAGCGAAACTGTTATAGAAGATTCAAACGATATTGAAGAAAATGCTGATGAAGAAATTTCATTAGATATATCAGATGAAGCATTTGAAATTAATGATTTAGAAAATGATTACTTTGCGAATAATGAAAATACGCTAGTTCTTGAAGATAAAGAACTTGTAGAGCCAAGTTTAGATGATCTTACCTTTGATATGGATGGTGATGATGGGCTACCGGATGAAATAGATGTTCCGGTTATTGAAGACTTGGTTGTTGACTCTTCTCCGGTAAATTTCTTTGATGATGAAGAAGAAGAGCCAAAAGAAATTGATGATTCTGCAATGCAGTATTTGCAAGATGTCCCTACAAATGAAGAAGTTGTTTCAAGTGATGAATCTATAATTGAAGTTACAGATGAAACAGTTATTGAAGAACCTACTTCAGAAATTGTAGAAGAATCTATTGAAATTGATGAAAGCTCAATAATTGACGAAGAAGAAGATTATGATGATACTCAAGTAGATGAAGAAATATCTTCTGAAATTAAAGACTCTGAAGTTATTGAAACATATACTGAACCAGATAGTAATTCTCCTGTAAGTTCAGTATTTAAGAGTGATCAATGGCAATCTGGTTTATCAACTGATGACGAAGAAGAATTTGTAGAAATGGATCGTGGTATTGCTCCTAATATGCAAGAAGAAATTAAATCTGTTCTTTCATATATGGATAGATTATTGGAAAGTCTTCCTGAAGAAAAGATTTCAGAGTTTGCACAATCAGAATACTTTGGACGCTACAAAAAATTATTTTCGGACTTAGGTATATCTTAATTCTACGTTTAATATGAAATTACGATTAGAAAATGCAAAAAACGCTAGTATAACCTGTGAGGTTGATGGGCGTTTTTTGCATTCTAAGTACAATCCCGAAAATGAAGCTAAAATTTTTGTTGATTCAATTGAATGTAATTTTAAACCTTCATGTATTATTTTTCTAGGTGCTTCTCTTCCTTATAGTATTCCATCGTTAAAAGATCGTTTTCCATTAATTCCACTCTATGCAATTCAGTATGATGAATTTTTTCTCAATGTACAACATAATGACGAGATTGCACAATCTTTTGATTTTTGGAATCATAGTTTTCTGAGCACTAAAGAAACAAATGTACAAAATTTAAGCGAAACAATTTTTACTTTTTTAGGCGAAGAAGTTCTTTTTTCTGCATTAATCATTTCATGGAAGGCTTCAGAAACCGTCTATGAAGTTGAAAGTAGTATAGCTTGGGAATCTATGAGAATTGTGCTTCAAAAGGCACGAGACGTACTAGCAACACGTTCTTTTTTTTCGTTACGGTGGCTTAAAAACTCTTTGTCATTTTGTAAATATGCAAAAAATATTGTAACAATACAAAAACAAAACATGCCAATTTTTTTAGTTGCCTCAGGACCATCTTTACAAGGAACAATTAAATATATAAAAGTTAATCAATCACGAGCTATTATTCTTTGTCTATCATCATCACTTCAAACTCTTATACAGAATGATATTATTCCAGATATTTGTATAGCTACAGACGGGGGATATTATGCCCGAAAACATCTAGAAGCTTTGATACCCTTATATAAAAAGGGAAAAGAGATAGCTCTTGCTATTTCTACAGAGAGCAATGTACCTCCAAGTGTTTTAGAATTAGCACCAATTATTCCTCTTAAATACGGCGATGGCCTTGATACCCTTCTTTTAAACTTATTTGATATTTCTTCGATGCATGCAGTTCGTAACGGAACGGTAAGTGGCACAGCTGCAATGTTTGCACTATCATTAACTTCTCAAAATGTATATGCGTTTGGTTTAGACTTATCAGAAGGGAAGGGTTATAATCATGCTCATTTTAATGCTCATGAAACAATTAATGCTACCCAAGACTTTCGCTTAAACCCTTTATCGAAGCGATTGTGTAATGGACTGGCATTAAAAAATGCACAAGGAATATCACCAATGGAAATATATAAACAATGGTTTGAAACGAGAGATAAGAGCTTTGCTGCAAGATTTATTCGGGTGAAAAATGATACATATACTTTTAACAATACCCTTGGCTATATAAAAGATATCTCGGTATCAACATTAGATATTTCAAGTAGCAAAACTGTGCAAAAAAAATTATTCAAAATTATAAAAGAAAACTTTTTAGACTCTAAAAAGCTTATTAAAATTAAAAACTTTATAGATTCTCAACGAAAAGAACCCTCTAAAGAGTGGATAGAAATGTGTGCATTGGCTGAGTCTCTTGCAGTAAAAAAATATCCGGATAATGAGGATTACCAAGAAAGGTTATATAATAAACTGCAAGAATCATTTGATTTATCGGAGAAATTGTATTTATGAGTTCTTGTTATACTTCATGGAAAATTGCAAAAACAGGAGAACATATCCCTTGTTTTATAGGTGATAAGCCATCTACTTCTCTTTATAATCCAATGCGCGATGCAGAACAATTTACAACTATGGTACAGGATGGTTACACCGTAATTTGTGGTTTAGCTTCGGGATTGCATGTAAATGAGGTTGTGAACCAATTTCCAAACAATAAAATCATTGTAGTTGAAACAAACAATCAAACAATTGACTTTTTGTTACATTCAGGTTATGTAACAATTTCTAACAACGTTGTTTTATGTACTATTGAAGATCTTGAAAGTACAATCGTAAAAACATATTTTCCTCCTTTGGATGGTAATTTTTCCGTTGTTCCTCTTCGTTCATGGGTTGATGCAAATAAAGACACGTACGATGCTATTACTGTATGTATAAAAAGTGCTTTATCTGAAATAAGTTCGGATGTTTCAACTCAAGCACAGTTCGGTAAAATTTGGAATAGGAATATTCTTCAGAATTTAAGCATATGTGAAACTATTTCTAATAATGGTATTCTTGATATTCTTAAGACCACATTTCCAACGCAAAAAAAAGCATTTATTGCAGGAGCAGGTCCTGGTTTAGAAGATTCTATTACAGAATTAAAATGTAATCGTAATGAGTATTTTATTATTTCTACCGATACAGCATTTCATGCTCTAAGTGAACAAGATATTGACTGTGATATCGTTGTGAGTATAGATCCTCAGCTTATTTCAACAAGTCATTTTATGTGTAAAAAACATAAAAACACAATTTTTGCCTTTGACTTATGTGCAAATACAGCCTCTGTTCGTGCTGTATTGAAAGAAGGAAACCCTGTTTGCTTTTTTAAGAGCAATCACCCTCTTTGTGTATATGCTGATAATTGGTTTGAGAATATATTTGGTGAAAGCTATTTTCCAACAGTTAAAAGTGATGGCGGAACTGTTACACTCACTGCGCTCAATTTTGCACGTTTGGTAGGCTTTTCTGATATTGTAAGCGCCGGTTGCGATTTTGCATACACAAAAAACAAAATGTATGCAAAAGGAATATATATGGATAGTATATTTAATGCACAATCTAAACGAACAAAAACTACTGAAAACTGTTTTTTATCAATAATGTTTAGATCTCCATTAATTCGACGTAAAAACAGCATTACTACAAACCTCTTAAATGTATATAAGCAATATTTTGATAACTTTTTTAAATCAAATAGCAGCAATGGCAAGTTAAAAAAAATATCTGAGTTTACGCCTATATATAAAAAACAAGGTTTTGTTTTTCAAAAATTTATTGCATATTACCGAAATAATTTAAATACTTCAGTGCAAAAAGATGTAAGAATAGATTCTAAGATGCTTAAAGCTACACTTTTACCCTATATAGCATGGTATGTACGTACAAGTGAAAATACAATAAAAAAATCGGAAATTTATAAAATTGCATTAAATGCAACTATACATTTTTAAAATAATATGATATAATCAATTAGTAATTAGGGAGTTTTTTTTATGGGTGGAGAAAAAATTAAATACTTTTCATACGGCGGTATCGCAGTATTTGTTTTAGCTATAATATATTTTGTTGTTTCAGTGTATACAACAATGGTTAATGGGGAAACACGATCTCAGTATGAGTTTTCGTCATTTGTACAACAATCAGGTGTTCAATCATTATCTTCACTTCAAAGTGATTCTGATACTGAAAGCTACTTTAAGAATATAGAAATCGCAGTTGACAATAATTCTTACGTATTGGCAGCTACAATGAATATTTCAGACCAAGCTGTTTTTGCATATCCTCTTTCATCAAATGTTATACAGGTAAGTGCGACCCAACAACCTATATTGCTTGCAGCATCTCCCATGCTTAAAACCTATTCAATGTCATTACCTAGTCAAAATGGACAACAAATAATTTTAAATGCTGTAACATATATTTTGCGTCCTCAAGATATTTATAATTCTGCAAGAGTTTCTTTTTTAATAATCCTTGCATATACATTGTTTTTAATAGTTGTAATTGTGTATGATTTGTTATCGAAAGGAAGCGCGAAAGCAGTAATAAATGAAGAGCCTATCGAGTTTACTTCAAATGTGAACCCTGCACCTGAAAATGTAAAAAACGATGAAGAAAGTGAAACAATTTCTGTTGTATTTAGAGAAAATGAAAGTGCATGGGATGAGTTTTTTAGCGAAGATAATGAAAATCAAAATGAAATGCAGAATCAAGAAGATTCAATTAATGAAGACTTAATTGATAATGGTGAAGAAGAAACAAAAACATATATTGATAGTTTTGTTGATGAGTATATTGATGATGAACAAGAAGATATTTTACCGGAGTCTAATGCAGATTCTATAAATGATACAGGGCTTGCTTGTGAAGAAGAAAAAATTGAAGACAGTACCGTACCTGAAGTTAATGATCCAATGGGTCTTTTTTCAGATATTACAGGTGTAGGTTGGGAATCATACATGGAAACAAGACTAGACTCTGAGCTTATTAGGGCTGCTTCTTCCGAACAAGACTTAGCACTCTTATTTATTCAATTACAAGGAATTGAAAAAAATATTTCTGCAAAGAAGAAGATTGCAACACTATTGCTTGAATATTTTAAGTTTAGAGATTTTGTATTTGAATACAAAGAAGACGGCTTTTCAGGAATTCTATTAGACGTTAACTTAGATCAAACTATGGTATTGAGTGAACAATTATATCAACAACTTGAAAGTATATTATTAAGTGAAGGTATCTTTGCAAAAATTGGAATAGGTATTTCAACAAGATCCTTACGCATTTTACCGGGTAGTCGTATTATTACAGAGGCAGAGCAAGCAGTTGCTAGGGCACTTGAAGAAGATGGTTTACCTATTGTTGCTTTTAGAGTGAGTCCTGAAAAATATAGACAATTCGTTTCTAACACTACAACATAGGCTGTTTTAAGACTCTAGGTTTTCATTATTTATAGCGCTGTCTATACTTTCTTCACTACCAACCTCTGTAGTTTTTTCCTCGGTGATGGTTTCAGAGTTAACTTTTTGTTGAAGGTCAAGAAGATTACTTTCATCTGGATACAATTTTGCATAGTTTTCAAAAACAATTTTAGCATCATCTTTTTTATTTGTTGCTAAAAGCATGAGAATATAATTTGTGCAGATTTCTTTGTCATAACTATGATTTTCATAAAGCTCTTTATATAACTTAACAGAAGACGTAAAGTCACCGCTTTGTCCGTATATCCAAGCAATAGATTTTTGAATTAATAGATTATTAGGATCTGTCGTTAAAAATATATTGTAATAATCAAGTGATAGATTCCAATTTTCTGAAAGTGCAGCCGTTCTTGCAATTTTAAATGTAAGTGATGGATTGTTACCTTCATATAATTCAGCTTTTTGGAGCAATTCTAATGCTTCTGCATACATTTTTAATTCGATATACTCATCTGAAAGTGAAATATATTCTTCAAGTAACTCATTGTTTTCTCTTGTACTACCAGTCTCTTCTACTGTAGATGTACACGATAGTACCGTTGAGAAAAAAACAAGTAAAAGAAAGTAACGTATTTTCAATTGTATTATTCACCTAATACTGTTTGTTCAATTTTATTTAATTGTGAGCGGTATAGGCCAGTAATATTTGATCCATAATCTGCGATAAGCTGAATAATGTTACGTTGGTTTTCTTCTGTGTCTACACCGTTAAGTCTGTCTCCAGCATCCCCAAGGCCTGGCATAATATATGCAGATGAGTTTAATACAGGATCCATCCAAAGCGTATAGCAAGTACAGTTTTCAATTGCTCGAACAATTCTTAAGCTACCTTTAAGGGCAGAAATAACATTAAAAAATTTAATTGATTTAGGTTTTACTCCGTTTTCAAGTAAGTAGTTTACAATAGTTACTAAAGAGCCTCCGGTTGCATTCATAGGATCTGCGAATACTAAATCTTTTCCGTCAAGCTCTTCTAATGAAAAGAAAGATTTTTTTAAATCTAAAATATATTCCATATTTGACTCATTTTTTGAATCATCACGTTTAATTTTAAACAAGGCAAATGGGGTAACATATCCATGTGATGAATACTCTTCAAATTCTTTTGACATAATCATTGAAGGAAGCAGGGCTCCTCTAAGCATAACACACATTACGGTATTTTCAATTTTATAGTCTATATCAGGAATTTTATGAACCGAATAATTTTGTACTGGAACGGTAACAGGAGTTTTAACAACAAGGTAGTTTTTATTTTCTGTTTGATTACCTGCATATGCCATTCTAAAGAGCATTTCATACGCTCTTTGAGTGTAATATACAAACTCATCGTGCCCTGTTCGTGTGTCGCGTAGTTTTGCAATAACACGGGATGCTTCTGCATGGGCTGAAGGGTCAGTTTCAAATGAAAATACTTTTAAGCCAGGAACTTCTTTGCAAATATCTTGCATTACCTTGCCCATTTCGTTAAAAGAAGAAATGATTTTTTTTTCTTCCTGTGCCATAGTTGAGCCAAAGCCACCTGAAGCGATAATCTTAAATGAGGCCATTGTGTCTTCGTATAGTGCATCCATTTTTGAAAGAAAATCGTGATCTTTTTCTGTTAAGTAACCGTCTAAGGCTTCTGCCTTAAGTATTATTTTTGAATTATCGCTCATGTGTATCTCCTTCTTTATTATTGTGTAAGTGATGTAAACGGTAAATTATTTACAAAAATTACATCATCATCTCTTAGCTCTGCTGTTATATCAGACCCCATAGCCATTGTTGCAAGTTTTAATATTGTTAGCGTGCTTCTAGCTAATCGCTCACTACTCATTTTTAATTGTAAGTCTAATGTTGCGTTTTCATTTTCTTGTTGCGTTACGGTTCCAAAAGCGTATTCTACCGGTAATTCAATAGGAGCTTGTAAAATAGATGGTAGTAAAGAGTCAACATCAGGAATATAGATTGAAAGAGTAGAAGATGTTTCAAAGATAGAAAGAATTGAATCTAACATTCCTTCTTCATTGTATGCTGCAGGCCAGTTTTGTATATTTTCAATTCCCCGTGCATATCTATCCATTATTGGCGCAATGCTATTTGTTGAAACCATAACGAGACTTGTTGAAATACTTGTAAGTTCTATACCTGTTATATGTTTTTTATGCTTGTATTCTACTCCATCTATGGTAGTTTCCGCATTGCTCCAACCTTGTGATTCTCCGAGAGCTGCATTTACTAAAACACTTGGAAACATTCCTTGAAGTGCCAGTTGAACTTTTGGAAGCCGAGTTGTGCTATCCGTATAGAAAGCTACATATAATTGTGTTGAGCGCTCTAATATGGTTGCAATTGAATCTTTATCAATTTCAGATGTATTGTTAAAGATAATAGACTCAATAAGACTTTCATTTCCTTTAACATGAATATGAGCATACATAGCAGCTCCCTCATCAAAAAGAGGAATAGGATCTGTTTGCTCTACAAAACCGGGAAGAGTAGTACATCCAGTTAATACTATTAGAATTAAAATGCTTAGTGTAAAAATATTATGCTTTTTCAATTGATATTCTCCATGTTAAGTCGCCGGCTTCTATATCTGTTCCGTTTGCTATTGTATCAACCCATGCTGCTTCTACACAAAGTGTTTCTGAAGCAATATAATCAACAAAGGTATCAAATGCTTTTTTTAGTTCTTCAAAACTTTCTTTTGCGGCACTCGAAATAGAAAGATTAATTCTGTCACTTACTTCTAAGCCCTTGTCTTTTCGCTCGTTTTGCACACCACGCACAAGGTCACGTACATAGCCTTCTAAGCGTAATTCTTCTGTAATTTCAGAATCTAGGGCAACGGTGAGTGTTCCCTCATTAAGAACTTTAAGGTTTGCCTTTTCAATTCGCTCAATTACGATTTTTTCTTCGGTAAGCTCAACGGTTTTTCCTTCTACATCAATACTTAATGTTGAGCCTTCTAACAATGATTGAATGGCACTTTGATCAAGTTCTTCAATGATAGCTGATGCTTTTTTCATTAATGATCCAAGCTCTTTTCCAAGTGTTCTAAAGTTTGCCTTTGCCTTATATTCTACAAGTTCGTCTTCTCGTTCGTGGAATACAATTTTTTTAACGTTTAATTCTTCTCTAATGGATTCTTCCATTGCTAAAAGAACTGTTTTTTCATCGGGGTTTCTGGTTACAAACTCAACAGACTTTAAAGGTTGTCTAATTTTTAAGTTGTATTGGTAGCGTAAAGAGCGACCCATAGAAACTGCTTTTTGAACCGTGTCCATTTCAAACTCTAAGCCTAAATCGCGTTTAGATTCATCGTAGATAGGGTAGTCGCAAAGGTGAACAGATTCTTTGTCTCCATCTAAGCGAAGATTTTGCCACATTGCTTCTGTAATAAACGGAATAACGGGGGCTGCAACTTGTGTAAAGGTTCTTAGAGCGGTGTACAATGTTTCGTATGCTTCAGCCTTATCGCCATCGTTTTCACTTCTCCAAAAACGTCTTCTGCTTCGGCGAATGTACCAGTTATTTAATTGGTCAATGTAGAGAACAATTGGGTCAATGGCTTTTGATAAGTCATAGTTATCCATTGCTTCTGTCACATCTTGCACCATTTTTTGTGTAATTGATAAAATCCACTTATCCAAAGGGTTTACAGGGAGTTCTTTGTCAAAGGCTTTTCCTGTTGCCTTGTATGAGTCAATGTTTGCATATGTTACAAAGAAACTGT
>CAYJJW010000017.1:0-16292 GCA_964370555.1 uncultured Treponemataceae bacterium
CCTTTATGTCTGCAATTTCAGCATTTACCGCACAAAACATGGGAGCAAAACAAGAACAACGGGCAAAAGACGCATTAAAAATAGCAATTAAAATATCGTTTGGCTTTGGAGCATTTATTTTCCTTGCACTAGTTTTTAAGGCAGAATGGCTTGCAAATATCTTTACAAACGATGAAAGCGTAATTGCCTCTACGGCAAGTTACCTTAGAGGAACCTCTGTTGAGTATCTAACGGCACCATTTTTATTTTGCTTACTTGGCTTTTTTAACGGTTGTGGCAGAACAACCTTTGTTATGGCACAAAGTTTAATTTCGGCGTTTATTGTACGTGTTCCATTGTCATACTTTTTAAGTAGAATTGAAAACACTAGCATGTTTATAATTGGCTGGGCTGTGCCGATTTCTGCAATGGTGAGCCTAGCATTGTGTGTAGCATATTATGTGCGTATTAAGGGAAAGTTGCGAGTGGTGTAACAATTCCTAAATTTGAAATACAAAATTTCAATTAATTATCAATTGCTCACAGGTTGTACCCTTGCAAGCTCATTCTCATTTGCCCACACTGTTCTTGCCCTAAAAGTTTCAGTGCCATCTTCTTTAGTAATTGAATGTACAAAGGTGTTTTCGTCAATTTTTTTATGTTTGCAAATGAGCTTATCCCCAAAAAGAGCTTGGGCTACAAAGTTTATTTCAATTGATTTTAAAAGCTTATCTTTACAAAAATCGTAATCCATAAAAGACAGTACCCACCTACTATAACTAAGATTGTTTACATGGTCGTTTATATCTATGTCTAATAGCGATGGAGTAAAAGGTGTTTCTACATCCCAATCTTCACTCATCGTAATTTTTAAAAAGCCACCTTCAATTGCATCTTCATTACAAAAGGTTAAGTTACCCATTGAAAAGTCCGTTGCCTTAAGAGGCCTTCCTGTTTTTTGATCAATAATCATCCAGGCAGAACTTGCATTCATAACAATATTTTCTTGTTTTACCGTTAAGTCATTTTTTGAATGCTCTTTTATAATATCGGCACAAGCTTTATCTAAACAGGGCTTTTTTCCGTCTACGGCAAAACTGTAACGATAATCTCTTATGCAAAAAAGCCCTTTGGGTTCATGCGCCCATGTTTGTATAACAAGCTCATCTAACCCCAAAGGATATTCAAAAAACTCAAACTTTTGCTTTGTAATAAACCATGTTTCACCCTTTTCTTGTAAGTGAGGAATGGATAATCCGCCTGAGCCATAATGGGCAGCGGCTAAATCTTGCGTAATGTTCATCATAGCAATAGGAGAAACTCTGCCCTTTGCATCCATTAGGCTATACATTGGGGTATAAGATATGGTATACTTATTGTCGATAATCATATAGAAAATGTATCATATTTATAGGAGTTTTTCAATGATAAAAATAACACGCTATCATTATTTAGTAACAATTTGCATACTTTTTACCTCTTTAACAAGCCTTTTTGCTGAAAGTTTTGAATTTAAGTATAATACCGGGCACACATACGATATTTTATCTATTGTAAACCAAGAAGTTTTTGTTAATGATATTAAAAGCCATGATGCAGTAATTACAAACAAGATTTATGTAGAAGAAGTAGAAGCACAAGCAGATGGAAGCGGTAAAATTAACACAAGATATCATACCTCAGAAATTGCAACATTTTTACATGATGGATCTGAACACATGACAAATCAAAGTTATTTTAGCTCGCTTTCTAGAGATAGATTGGGAAAATATATTTTAGATGAAAAAGCATACATGCCGGTAGTACGAAACGTACCATTATTTCCAGATTACAATGTGCAGCCAGGAGATTCATGGACATCACAAGGTGAAGAAGTACATGATTTTAGACTTAATTTTGGCATAGAAGAACCATTTAGAATTCCGTTTATTGCAAATTACATGTACAAAGGGCCAGAAACGCACAACGGAAAAATATTTCACGTAATAACCGTTTCATATGATTTAATTTATGAATCTCCCCTTCCTGAAGGAACACGAGATAATGTGCCAGTTTTAACAATGATGAATTCAAGCCAAACACTATACTGGGATACTGAAAAAGGATATCTCGATCATTATACAGAGGATTACAGAATAATAATGGAAACGCTATATGGAGATAAAATAGAGTTTGTTGGTGATGCCCATGCGCAAACTCAAAATTTTGCAGAACGACAAGTAGATGAAACACTTACAGAAGTTAAAACAATTATTGCAGACTTAGAACTTGAAGATGTTAGCGCCCACATTGCACCTGAAGGTATTACCATAAGTCTTGAAAACATCCAATTCGAAGCTGAATCTGCAGTATTGCAAACAAGCGCTGTAAATAAACTTCGCCAAATTGCAAGTATTCTTGAAACACTCCCTGGTAACGATATTTTGGTTACTGGACACACGGCATTAGCAGGTACTGCTAGCGGTCGAAAAATACTTTCCGAAGAGAGAGCAGAATCAGTTGCAAACTTTCTCATAGAACTCGGTGTAAGAAAAAATAACGAAATTGAAATACTTGGTATGGGAGCAGATGACCCCATTGCACCAAATGATACCGATGCAAACAAAGCAAAAAATAGACGTGTAGAAATAACCGTATTAAACGATTAATACATTGTGACTATAACACTGTTAAAAACCATGTAAAATGGTAACATATAGTATAGGAGATTCTAAATGAACGAAAAAAAGTTTTCTTTATTAACAACAGCAATATATCTTGTTATTGCGCTTGTATTAGTGGTAGGAATTGTTGTGTATACAGGACAAAATTCCGGTAATGGCACGATGATAACTGTTGATGGATTTATGGGACCATTGACAGTTCAAGTAACACTTGAAGAAGGCATAATAAAAAATGCTAAAGTTACAAAGTCAACCGATGGAGAGTTTCTTCCTCAAAGCGCAGATACTATTATTTCCAAAGCAATTAGCCAAGGACATGCAAATGGAATCGATGTCGTTGCAGGAGCAACAACAACATCAAAAGCGCTTATTCAAGCCTTACAACAAGCATATATAAATGCAAATACTGATGAATCTACGTTGGTAGGATATGGAGAGGGTTACAGAGGGCCATTAAGTGTTGTTGTAACAATGGAAGGCGATACTATTAAAACTGCAGAGCTTTTAACACTCTCAGATTCTGAGTTTTCTCTGCCAACAGCTCAAGCAGTTTTGGAGCAAGCAGTACTAAAAGGAAGTGCAGAAGAACTTGATGTTATTGCAGGCGCTACAGGCACATCAACAGGAATGATTACTGCTCTTAAAGATGCAGTGTCAAAAAAATAAATTGTTTATATATTGGAAAAGCTTCATTGCTTGATGCAATGAAGCTTTTTTTATTCAAAAATTACCCTCTTGTTTATTTCAATAAGTTCGGGTTTGTATTCAAAATGCATAGTATCGTAAATTGCCCATGTTCCACCCCAAATAAAGCCATGGTCTAACATAATTTGCACAATCTTTTCAGGGGGAGTCCATAAATCTTCTTGAGGAACAAGCATCCAATCATCATTAAAATCTCTTACCCACGCCCAATACATCATCTTATTTCCCCATCCTTGAGGAAGCACATCAATGGCAAGTCCATAACTATGGTTACTTAACCTATTTGTACCGGCAACAGGACGCCAACTATATCCACTAGACTCTGAAAGCGTTTCTAAAAAATCTCTCACCTCTTCATCATTTTGAGCTAAATCTTCAACAGTAGCATTTATACTTGCAAACTGTTCTGCAACAACCTTATTTACATTTACATTTTTTCCAAAAAGCACTGCTTTCACAAGACTCTCTTCAGTTTGAGCCCTTGTTCCTACCCCAAATAAAGCATTGAGAAAATCGGTATCTTGCGGCAACTGAGGAGCTCCCCTAACACTACTTGACGTTCTACTTCGTAACTCTTCTATATACTCTTCCGTATATGTACTGGGATCGCGCACCTCTCCCCTATACGCCCACACTTGATACGGCCTATATTCTTCCCATAAGGTACGCTTTTCTTCAGTTAACATTCGCCCGTTTGCCCAGTAAAAAAGTGTTCCATCATAAAGCTCTAAAGCCCAATCTCCATGTTGCTTAATTACCCTTTTTATAGTATCAGGATAAGCACTTTTGTACGCATCTAAAATAATATCGGGGCGTGAATATAAATCTTCTGCTTTTATTTTTTCAGGTTGAACATCTTGCTGAGCAGTAATAGAAGGCTGAATATCATTAGTGTGAAGAATCTTTGTATCGTTTGCAAAAAGAATTGTAACTACAATAAGCACAACTATCGTAAATCCAATAATAGCTTTTTTCATTATATTAATGATAATGCATTTTTTTAATAAACACAAGTATCAACTTTACGCCTGTTTTACTTTTACTAAGCAAAAGATACTTTCAATTGACTTTAAATTTTTATTCCATTACTATAGCGGAATGGAAAACCTAATCACCGAAAATAAAATGGGTGTCATGCCCATACCTCGCCTTGTTCTTACAATGGCTCTACCTCTTATGCTCTCAATGTTAACTCAGGCATTATATAATGTAGTTGATTCAATCTTTGTTGCAAATGTTGGAGAACATGCCCTTACAGCCGTTTCACTCGCCTTTCCTATTCAAAACTTAATGGTTGCAACAGTAACCGGTACTGGTGTCGGCATCAATGCCCTATTATCAATGAAACTTGGTCAAAAAGACTATAATGCAGTAAATAGAACTGCCGTAAACGGAATTTTTTTAGCACTTTGCTCATATATTTTCTTTGTTATTTTGGGATTAGCCTTTATTCCAATGTACTTTCAAAGTCAAACAACCGATCTACAAATACTCCAACATGGATTAGACTATACTAATATCGTAGTTCATGGCTCCTTTGGGTTATTTTTTGTAGTTACTTTTAACAGACTTTTGCAAGCAACAGGAAAAACAATTTATGGAATGCTTATTCAAATGTCAGGGGTTGTAATAAACCTCATACTCGACCCAATAATGATTTTTGGGCTTTTTGGTTTTCCTCGAATGGAAACTGCAGGAGCCGCTCTTGCAACAATTCTTGGGCAAATAGGATCAATGTGTGTAGGCATTTACTTTAACCTAAAAGTTAATAAAGAAATACATTTATCATTCAAAAAATTTCGCCCTGACTTGCAAAGCATAAAAACCATCTATAAAGTTGGAATCCCTTCTATCGTTATGGCTTCAATTGGCTCTGTGATGGTATATGCACTGAATATAATTTTAGCAGCATTTAGTTCAACAGCAATTGCAGTATTCGGAGTTTTCTTTAAGCTAAACAGCTTTGCCATAATGCCCGTCCTTGGTCTTAATAACGGACTTGTCCCAATAATTGCGTATAATATTGGAGCAAAACATAGATCTCGCGTATTAACAACCATTAAAGTAAGTACCCTCTTTGCATTCTTATTTACTGTAGCAGCAACATCAGTATTTTTAATATTCCCAAGAGAATTACTATCACTCTTCAACGCATCAAGTGCAATGATAGAAATGGGAATACCGGCGCTTAGAATAATGTCATTAATGTTTTTATTGGCAGGATTTGGCATAACCTTTAGTGGTGTTTTCCAAGCACTCGGAAACGGTTTATTAAGCTTGTGTGTTTCAGTTGTTAGACAACTCGTCTTTATTGTTCCCGTCGCATGGCTACTAGCCCAAACAGGTAAATTAGAAAATGTGTGGTGGGCCTTCCCCATAGCAGAAATTGCAGGCATGAGCTTAAGCGCCATATTTATGATACATATGAACAAAAAAGTATTATCAAAAATTGGAGAAGAATAAGTATTGTGTATACAAGGCAAGTGCTCATGTCGTACTTCGCTAACGCTCATCCTCCTCGTTAGGTGATAGAAACAATCACCTAACTGCGGTGGACTAAAGGTACTTTAATCGCAACACAAAAAAATAGGGCACCTTTAAAAACTGCAGTTTTTAGAGGTGCCCAATAACTAAAAGCTTGTGTACACTAAGTAAGATACATAGGCTATATATACCAAGAGTAAAAAACTTCCTTCAAAGCGGTTTATTCTACCCGGTCTACTCTTATTAAAGGCAAACCCAAACAAAAATAACGATAAGGTTAATGCACCCATTATTGCAACGTCACGTGAAAAAAGCTCAGGCCCAACTTCCATTGGAGTAATACTTCCTGCAATACCAACAACAGCAAGAGTATTAAAAAGGTTTGAACCTAAAATATTTCCAAGAACAATATCATGTTCGCCCTTTCTGCTTGCAGCAATTGAAGATGCAAGTTCAGGAAGTGATGTTCCAATAGCTACTATAGTTAATCCAATAATTAAATCGCTTACACCTAAGCTTGAAGCAATAGTTACTGCTCCCGTTACCACTAAGCGAGAACTTCCAATAAGTATTGCAAGCCCCACCGCAAGCCAAAACCACGCCTTTTTTATTGGCATAGTGTTTTCTTTTTCTTCTTCTTCCATTTCAAACTCAAGAGAATCTGTTTTTTTTGTAATTCCTTGATAAATTGTCCAGCCCATTATGCCAAAAAAAGCCACAAGAAATATAATTGCATCAATGCGAGTCACATCACCATCATAAACAAGAAAGGCTGCAAGTGCAGTTACAACTGCAAGAAGAGGAAGTTCCTTTCTAAGTACTTGCGATTGAACGGTAATAGGTTTTATTAAAGCGGTAAGCCCTAAAATAAGGGCAATATTGGTAATATTCGAGCCATACGCATTACCAAGAGCAATACCAGGGTTTCCTTCAACTGCAGAAAAAGCAGAAACAACCATTTCAGGTGCAGAAGTACCAAAGCCAACAATTACCATACCAATTAATAAAGGAGACATACCAAAATGTTTTGCAACACCTGATGCTCCATCAACAAATTTATCAGAGCTCCATACTAAAAGCACAAGTCCACCAATCAACGATAATGCTGCTATTAACATATTATAAACCTACCTTCACAAGTGATTATAAATGAAACCACATAAAAATTCAAGTAATTTTTTTTTGAGTTTTTTTCAAAAAAGTCAAAAAAATCCTAAAAAAAATACAATAATATATATAGGAGTATGTATGAATACAACTATCGAAAACTTTCAAGACTATGAACAAATCGCAGCGGATGAAGACATTCCCCTGTCTATTATAGAAAGCCAAGAAGACAAAGAATCTGTTCCCGATCCTGTACTCACAGAAACTGAAAAAGTATATGGCATTAAGTATCTTTATCCCTGGCAAAGAATGGTAGTAGAAAATATATTTGAAGCCGAAAAAAATAAAGAAAGAGGAAATCAAATTGTTTTACTCCCAACAGGGGCAGGAAAATCGCTTTGCTTTATGGTTCCTGCTCTTTTTTTAAGCGGCCCAACCCTCATTCTTTATCCACTATTAGCACTAATGAGTGACCAAGAGAGACGAATGAAGGAAGGGGGGCAAGAAGTTGTTGTGTTTAGAGGAGGTCAAAGCCCCCAAGAACGAAAAGAAAATTTCAGTAAAATACACAATGGCGCACGTTTTATTTTAGCAAACCCTGAAGTACTGCAAAATGAAAATCTCATAAATCAATTAAAAGAATGTCATATTTCACATATTGCAATAGATGAAGCTCATTGCGTTTCAGAATGGGGAGACACCTTTAGACCGGCATACCTTACATTAGGAACAATAGTAACACAACTTGCAGTACCCGTGGTAACAGCATTTACCGCAACAGCATCCCCCGAAGTTTTACAAAGAGTTGCAGAAGTGCTTTTTGACGGAGAAGCTCATATTGTAAGAAGTGAAAGCGATAGACAAAATATTCGCTATTATGTTACATGGACTTGTGCAAAATCTAAAGCGCTTATTCATACGGTTATGAAAGAAGAGCGCCCTTTAATTGTATTTTGTTCTAGCAGAAAACGCACTCGCGAACTTGCCCTACTGCTACAAGATTTTTTACATAGACAGGGTGAAACTGATACCGTAAAATTCTATCATGCAGGTTTAACTCGAGAAGAAAAATCAAAGGTAGAAAAATGGTTTTATCCAAAAACAGATGCAATATTGGTAAGTACGTGCGCCTTTGGTATGGGAGTTGATAAAAAAGATATAAAAACCGTAATACACTATGAAGCCCCAAGTACAGCAGAAGCATATATTCAAGAAGCGGGGCGAGGTGGCAGAGATGGTTCTATTGCAAAAGCTATTTTGTTATGGTCTCCATTAGATAGTAAAGTGGCTCAAAATTATGAAACAAACAGTAGAAAGAGAGTTTTGGCAAACTTTGCTGAAAGTACTACGTGTAGAAGGCAAGTACTTCTTGATGCACTTGGAGCAGAACAAGCAGCCTGTAGTGGCTGTGACATTTGTGAAAATACAGCATCCAATGAGGCGGAGGATGCAAGCATAATTATGAAGTTTTTACAAAAAACAAAAAAAAGATACTCTCTTTTAGAATCAATGGCTATTTCACAAACCAGACAAAACTATGAATCTGCAAGAAAATGGAATATGCGAATATGGGAAGAAAGCGATATTAAAGAAATATACGATAGCCTTTTTTTAGAAAATAAAACTACTATGCAAACATATTTTAAACAAGAACATCATCTTCTGAAGGTTCTTCTTGAGAGTCTTCGGAAGCTTGTGCATCTGCGGCAGGGGGAGTAACAGTCGCATCCTTTTGCTTAACTATTCTGTTTGGCTTAAATTGTTTTTTCTTATATTTTGAAACATAAAAAACAAAATTTAAGTAAATTAACACAACAATAAATGCAACAATTAAGCGCCAATCAACGAGAAGTTCTTTTACAACTGCAAATACATCTGAAAAGGTCATAGTTACTTATCGACAAAAATAAAAGGGGTCTTGAATGTAAACGCTTAGAATGGTACAATACACTATGATTGGCATTATTGATTATAACGCAGGAAACATTCAAAGCGTAGAACATGCCTTAGCCTCACTGGGCATTGAGTATTGCATTTCAAAAGATCCCGAAAATCTTAAGCTTGCAACAAAATTTTTATTTCCCGGAGTTGGAAATGCTGAATTTGCAATGTCAGAGTTAAAAAAAACAGGCTTTGGAGAATTTTTAAAAGAAAAAGCTCAAGACGGTTTTCCTATTTTAGGAATTTGTCTTGGATCACAAATTATTTTCGATTATTCTGAAGAAGGCAATATTGATTGCCTTGGCTTATTGCAAGGTAGCATTCGTCATTTTTCAAATATTATTGACGATAAAACACACCATTTAAAAGTTCCTCACATGGGTTGGAACAATATATCTTTTCAAAACAATTGCCCTCTTTTTGCGGGAATTGAAAATAATACCGATTTTTACTTTGTTCACTCATATGCCATTCAACCTAAAGATTCATCAATAATAAGTGCTATATGCGATTATGGCATCCCCTTCCCTGCTGCAGTTTGGAAAGATAATATGTATGCTTGCCAGTTTCACCCCGAAAAATCAGGAAAAGCCGGATTACAAATATTACAAAATTTTGCTAATTTGAACGAGGTACCATCATGCTAAAAAAACGTATTATAGTATGCCTTGATGTAAAAGATGGAAGAACAACAAAGGGTGTAAAGTTTCAAAATAATGTAGATATTGGTGACCCCGTAGAAATGGCAAGAGAATACTACCTACAAGGTGTTGATGAATTAGTATTTTATGACATTATGGCTTCTGCCCGTGGTAGAGGGCCAATTTTAGAACTCATACACAACGTTGCAAAACAAGTGTTTATTCCCTTTTGCGTAGGTGGCGGTATTACTACACTAGATGACATAAAATCAACTATACTTGCAGGAGCCGAAAAAATAAGCTTAAACTCGCAGGCAGTAAAGAATCCAACCCTTATTACACAAGGAGCAGAAATTTTTGGAAACCAATGTATTGTTCTTGGAATGGATGCAGCCCTTGATACTTCAATGCCATCAGGCTATCGTGTGTATATAAATGGCGGAAGAGTTGCAACAGAACTTGATGCACTTGAATGGGCAATAAAAGCGGTAGAATTAGGCGCAGGCGAAATTGTTCTTAACTCTATTGATGCAGACGGAACAAAAGAAGGCTACGAGCTTAACCTAACCCGAATGATTGCAGATGCCGTAACCGTTCCAATCGTTGCTTCCGGTGGCGCAGGCATTGTAAAACACATGGCAGATGTTGTTTCTGATACATTAAGTGATGGGTCTAAAGGTGGAATGGCAGATGCTGCATTAATTGCAACAATGGTTCACTCAGGTGAGTTCACTGTGCAAGGCATTAAAAATGACTTACACAATATGGGAGTACCAGTACGTATTAATTCCTAATTGGAATTAGGAATTAAATACTTATCGCATATAACGTGCGCGGTTAGTCGGTGTTTCATAGACTTCAACAGCATGAAGCCGTGCTGCATCTTTTTTGGGAAGAAGCATTTCTAATTGGTCAAAAATGTACGCCGCTATTCGCTCTGCACTTGGGTTATTATTAAAAATAAGCATACCATCTTCTTCTAAGTCATTAAGATTGGTGTGGTCTAAAGTACGGCAAACTTCTTTGAGAGCTGCTTTTACTTCACCAAAATCAATTAAAATACCATCAGATGGGAGGTCTTGACCCCTGGCGTAAGCTAATACACGATAGTTATGACCATGCATGTTTTCACATTTTCCGTTATAATCTTTTAAATAATGGGCCGCTGAAAAAGCGGTTTCAACTCTTACTTCAAACATAGTTTTATTATACAATAGTCAATCTCTTTTCGCAAGTGTTATTTTATGATACAATGGTAAAATGTATGAAATTGAATTAAAAGCCCATGTTAACAATTACAACAACACAAAGAATATCATTTCAAGTTTTGCTACATTTTTAGGAACAAAACAAAAAAGTGATGTCTATTGGCAATGCTTTTCAGAAAAACTGCAAGCCCCTGTAAGGGTAAGAATACGTGAAGAAACATGCACAAATAGCGAAAACAAAGAATCTACAGAACTCATTGTTACCTATAAAAAAAAGGAACTTCGCACTTCATCCGATTTAAACAAACATATAGATTTTGAAGTAAATGAAGAACATGAGTTTTGTATCAACGAGCGAAAAGCCTTTGAAGCTATATTGATTGATACAGGATATGAGGTTGATTTAGTTAAAGAAAAAAAAGTAGAACAATGGGAATACGATGGAGTATTACTTGAGCTTTGTACTATTTTAAACCTTGGAGATTTTTTAGAACTTGAAATTATTGCTCACGACCAAGATAAAGAAACAGTACATGAAGCACTAAAAAAACTGCAATCTGTTCTATTAAAATGCAATATACCCTTAGAAAATATTGAAAAGCGTTACTATAGCGAACTTTTACGAGAAAAAGATATATAGTCTTGCATAAATTCAATCAACATACTATAATTTTACTGTATAAATTCAAAATAAAATAAAAATGAGGCACATGATGTTTGACAGAAAAACCTATAAAACAATGGCAAAAGAACAGTTAAAAGGAAAATGGGGCCTACCATTTTGTGTTATTTTAATCTGTAGTATTGTTTTAGCAATATTTAACGTAATCCCTGAATTAACCTTACCTCAAGCACAATATGAACTATTTTCACTTATAACACTTCCCATATTCTATATTTTAGTAGGAACAATAACCATTGCACAAGCATATTTTTTTGTAGAATTTGTAAAAGATAAAAATAATACCGTGCTTAACACCTTTTTTGAAGGTTTTTCACTATGGGTCAAAGGAACTTTGGGGCTTTTATGGATGATGCTTTGGCTAGTTTTATGGTCATTTTTATTTATTATTCCTGGAATAGTAAAAATATTTTCATATTCTCAGATGGTTTTTGTATTAGCAGAAAATCCTCATGTGGGAGTACGCAAGGCTATGAGAATAAGTAAAGAAATGACTAAGGGGTATAAAGGCGACTTATTTTTTCTTAGCGTAAGTTTTATTGGCTGGTACTTACTTACAAGTATTCCTTTTATTCTTATACTATTTTTTACACCAATAGTTCTCGGTGAAATCAACCTATTATTTTATGGTGGCTTATATGGTTCCATACTTTTAGGTACCTTATTGGCTCCCTATTATTATACTACGCACATTTATGCATATTTCTATCTAAAAAAAGCAGCACTGGACAGAAAAGCCTTAAGCCCTGGAGATTTTGAAAAAAAATCTCATGGAAAAACAATAGAACAATAAGTGGACATTATGCAAGAAAATAATAAAATAATAACACCAACAAAGAAAAAAAAGAAACTCAGTAAAGCGGCAAAACAAGGTCTCACCGTTTTTTCTATCTTATTTGTGCTAATTGCAAGCTTACTAGTTTTTCAAATAATAAAATCTAACAACCATTTTATTACTTTTGTTCCCGCTATTTCAAACGCACAAACCTTAACCGAAATTGTAGAAAATCCTACTGCAACATTTACTTTTCCCGGTGATAAATCTATTGCAATATTATATATTGAAGGTGTTATACAAGATGAAAATGAAACGTATAATCAAGCATGGCTTTTAGAAACAATTGAAAAACTCACCTATTCAAACAGCAATGCCGCAATTTTATTGTACATCGATTCGCCCGGAGGTGGTGTGTATCAATCTGACGAAGTATACCTCGCGCTTGAAGAATATAAAGAAGTAAGTGGCAAACCTATTTGGGCATATTTTGGCCCCCTTGCAGCATCAGGTGGCTATTACATAGCGTGCGCTGCAGATACAATATATGCGAACAGAAATACACTCACCGGTTCTATTGGTGTTATTTCAAGTAGCTCTTTTGATTTAACAGAACTCATGGATAATTATGGCATAAAAATGACAACCATTACTGCAGGTCGCAATAAAAACATGATGAATGTTAATAGCCCCATGACAGAAGAACAACGTGCCATAATGCAATCTATAGCCGATGAAGCATATGAGCAATTTACCGCAATTGTTGCTGATGCACGACAAATGGACATAGAGAGTGTTCAAAAATTAGCAGATGGAAGAATTTATACTGCGCTTCAAGCGAAGAATGCAAACCTTATTGATTCTATTGGAAGTTTAGAAGATACTATAACAGACATGGAAGTAAATATCTTTGAAGATGAAAATATGAATGTAATACACCTGTATTACGAACAAGAAGAAAAAACTCTCATTGATTTATTTTTAGATTTTTCTGCATCAATACAATCAAGAATAGAACCAACAGATGTGCTACATATAAAAACAATTGAAAAAAGCTTAGGTCTTCCTTCAGAAATGGAGTACCCGGCATATTATTATCATCAGTAAAATAAAAAAGGAGTAGATAAAAATGGATTTTTCAAAACAATTATTTTCAGAACTATATGGAAATAACGAAGACACAATTAAAATGCAAATGGAGCGTTATGCAAATCTCGGAAAAGAATGGGAATCATTCTTTAAAAAAGATGCAACTGCTGAAGGATTGAGATTTTTTTCAAGTGCAGGGCGAAGTGAAATTGGTGGAAATCACACCGACCATAACTTAGGAAAAGTACTTGCTGCAAGTATTCAACTTGATTGTATTGGAGCCGCTCTCCCATCAAACGATAATACTATTACCATTCATGACATTACCTATAACAAAGATATTATTATTGATATTACAAACTCAGAGCGAATCATGGATGAAAAAGGCTCCCCTGCCCTATTACGAGGAATTGTTCAAGGATTTAAAGACAGAGGGTACAAAGTAGGCGGTTTTAATGCTTGTTTAACAAGCAACGTTATTCCTGCAGCAGGAGTAAGCTCGTCTGCTTCATTTGAAATGATGCTTTGTCTTATTCTTGATAAACTTTTCAATAATGGTACTATTCCTGTAAGCAAGTATGCAACCATTGGACAATTTGCAGAAAACAAATACTGGGACAAGGCATCAGGCCTCTTAGACCAAATGGCATGTGCCGTTGGGGGACTTGTTGCAATGGACTTTCAAAATCCTTCTGAACCAATTGTAGAAAAAGTTCCGTTCGACTTTGCAAAGCAAAACTATTCATTAATGATTGTAAATACCGGAAAAGGGCACGCAGATCTTTCAGCTGAGTATTCTTCTATTCCAAATGAAATGAAAGCAGTTGCAAAAATTTTAGGTAAAGAAACATTACGTGGCTTAACCTTTAATGATATAAGCAGTAATTTAGTAAATATTAGAAAAGAATGTGGTGATAGAGCTATAATGCGTGCCGTTCACTTTATAGAAGAAAATGACCGCGTAGACGGACAAGTTGCAGCATTAAAAAACGGCAACTTTAATGAATTTTTATCCCTTATTACCGATTCTGGAAACTCATCTTGGAAGTGGTTACAAAACGTATACGTTCCACAATTTTGCGACAAAGAACAATCTATTTCAGTTTGTCTTGCTTTAACAGAAATTTTTATTCGTGAAAAAGATGTGGGCGCTTGTCGTATTCACGGTGGCGGCTTTGCAGGCGTTATTCAAGCATTTATTCCAAATGAATTACGCGAAGAATATACAGAATATATGGAAAAAGCCCTTGGCTACGATAAAGCAAGTGGTGAATTAAGCCCGGTATATGCAATGAGCATTAGACCACATGGTGCAATAGAAGTAAAATAAAGCATAAAAAAATCGCTCAGTTTTGAGCGATTTTTTTTATCATACTTTCCTTTATTTTACTAATTGGGCTACCATCTCGCCCTTATATTTTTCTTCAAAATCTGCAGCAGGCATAGGCCTTGCAAAAAAGTATCCTTGTATGGCATCACAATTTATTGTACGTAACATATCTACTTGTTCTCGAGTTTCTATACCCTCTGCAACAACATACATATCCAAGTTATGCGCCATTGTAATAATTCCATCGAGTAACATATCATCTCTTTTGTGAATTTCAGTATTACTAAAAAAAGCCTTGTCTAATTTTAGAGTATCAGCTTGTAAATTTTTTAGCATACCAAGAGAAGATGCTCCTGCTCCAAAATCATCTATTGAAATTTTAAATCCATGTTCGTGAAGTTCATTAAATAACTTTTCAATGACTGTATCGTTATCAATAGTTGTCGACTCCGTTAACTCAATTTCTACATAATTATGTGGCACATTATATGCATCTACTGTTGAAACTATTTTTTGTACAAAGTCTGGCATACTTACGTTAAGCCTTGAATAGTTTACTGATATAGTAAGAGGGGTAAAACCTGAATCCAACCATTTTCTTATCAAAATACAAACATTCTTTAGCATGTAGTTATCAAGTTCAACAATAAATCCATTTTTTTCAAATAACGGAATAAAAACATCCGGATATATCATTGTTCCGTCTTCTTCAATCCAACGAACAAGTGTTTCTGCACCAATGAGCTTTTCGTCAATTGTACTAAATTTAGGCTGCAAGAATACTTTAAAGTCATTATTTGCAAGAGCTTCTTTTCTTTTATTATTAACTTCAGTTTGAATGCGTATTTCTTTTCGATACGTATCGTCATAGTCCCACATTTTTTGGTAAGAATTAGCCCTAGCCATATTATGCGCAATGGTTGTTTTACCAATTATATCCATAACATCGCTTTCACCTTTTTCAATAAAGTATCGACCGTATCTAAATTGAAACTCATAATTTTTTAATTCAGGAACAAGGGCTTTAAATTTATTTTCCATAGAACTTCTAACAGAATCATCATTTTCTAAAAACCCATTCCCTGAAAACATTATAAACTCGTCAACGCCAATACGAGAACTTATAAATGTTTGTTCTATATTTTTTGTAATATTCAACATCACTTCGGTAATTTTCAATAAAACGGTATCGCCCATTTCTATTCCATACAAATGGTTTATGGCACTAAACTTTGCTATATCCATTTTTTGCATGGTATATCTTTTATCTGGGTTTTTAGCAAGAACGTTTTTTACTTCAATTTGAAATTTAGTTACATTAGGTAGTCCTGTTAAATCATCATAATATGCTTTTTGTTCTAGTAATTTTGTTGAACGCTTGGTGTATATAGATATATAGAATATTAAGACTATAAAAGCCCAGTACACAACTGAAGAAATAACATATAATCGAAATGATGCTTCTGTGAGCTCATTAGTAAGTGCAGAAGCTTCAACATTTATAACTAAAGCCCAGTCGGTCATAACTACAGAAGTATATGCTAAAACTTTATCTATCCCAAAACAATCATAGAAAAAGCCTCCGGAATTCCCGCCAATAAAACTACTTCTAGCTTGTAAAACACTTTCATTGGCCAATCCTAGTGCTTCACTATCCAAAACTCCGTTCAGACCAATATAGCTTTCAT
>CAYJJW010000017.1:16302-19550 GCA_964370555.1 uncultured Treponemataceae bacterium
GAAGAAAAAAGCACATGTAAGTCAGTATCAACAATAAATATATCCCCTGTACCTTTTGTATTTATTTCAACCAGTTCTAAAAGATCTTCTATAACAATTTGCGCATACAATATTGCACTAAGAGTACCATTATTAGTCACAGGAACTAAAATATTAAATAATAATTCATCATTTTCACTTACCATTTGAGGAGGAGTAACGTAATAATCATTTCTCAAGCCACGAAGAAAGGCTTCATCATCAGAAAAGTCATAGGCTTGACCATCTTTATTGATACCATTTCCTTCTAAATCTATATAATAAAGAGATTCAAATTCAGCTACTTGTGATTGGCTATTAAAAAAATCTACTACAGTCTCTCTTGTTATGTTTTCTTTTTCAATATACTCTGCAATCAAAGAAAGATCGTCAGCCCCTTCTGTTAACATTTCTTCAAAAAGAAGATTTACTTGATTTAAGATATTTTCAGATTCACTAACAGTTCTATTTGCAATAGACTTCTTTGCGGAGCTTTGTCCTAAAGTAATCAAAAGCCCAATTATCAAAACTACAGTCCCTACAATTAATGTTGAAATTAATTTAGATACCGCACTAACCTTACGCATGGTATTCCTCAAAAACCAATAAAGTCACAAAAACCAAAGCCACAAATGTGTTGTAATTATAACACACTATTAATATAAGTCAAGTTTAAAAAATATAAAAAAATATACATAATCTTATCAAACCCACAAAAAAGTGGCTAAATTGCCACCTTTTTAATACAAAGTATACTTTTATAAAACCAACAATTCTACTTAATTAGAAACTAGGCATTCGTAATTCGTAATTATTCCCCTACTGTGCCTTATCTGTTTTTTCACCGCTTGTTACAAATCCCATGGTTATAAAAGCTAACACAAAGAATACTGCGCCGTAAATAAATATTCCACGATAACTAACAAGGTCAATAATTAAACCGCCAAAGAACGGTGCAATAATTGCAGCGGCCTGAGAGAAAGTGTAATATAAACCGGTGTATAAACCAATTCGTGCAAAACCTGCCATTTGCCAAAGCATAGGAAAAGAGTTTGCAACAATACAAATCCAAAAAATACCAAAACAAAACATTAGAGCCCAAAAGATGTACACAAGGTGTCCGCCGGTAAGTCCCATTCTAATAACAAGTTCTGCAAAAATAAATTGAGCTGCCAATACACAAATAACACCCACAAGAGAAAGGCGAATCATGCGTTTTCTTCCCCATTTATTTGCAGCGTATCCCATAGGAATAGCAAAAATGGCTGAAGCGATGGCAACCATACCGGCTGCAAAAGCACCGCTTCCCATAGAAATATCAAAGGTTAAAATACTGTATTCTGCAACATAGGGAACCAAACCTTGGTACGCCATAAACCAAAAGAAAAGCGATAACAAAACAAAAAAAGTGCTTCGGTCTGCTTTTTTATTTCCTTCCTGAACAGTCCCTTGTAAAACTAACTTTAAGCTTTTTAAAAAAGGTACTTTTTCTTCTTTTTCACTTTCATCTTCATTTGCATTTTGAGTATACCCTGTTGACTTATTTTCTTTTACAAATAAAAGAAGCATAATTGCTGCAAGCACGACTAATAAACCTGCAACAGGAAAAGCCAATGCATCTTTTGTTTCACCTAAAAAAGGTAAAACAATATCAACATCCATAAGCCTTGCCAAAAAAAGCGTCCCAACAATACCTGCAATATTTCCCATAGTGTTTATTACGCCGTTTCCTTCACTTCTGTGCTCAGGTGGAACAACATCGGGCATAAGAGCAACTACCGGCCCGCGCACCGATTGTTTTGCAAGATTTAACAAGGCAAGTATTACCACAAGAGCAACAAAAGAAGAGCGTGCAGCATACGGAATTAAACTGAAAAAGAGTGCTGAAAGTGGAAGTAAAACAATAATCCATGGCATACGACGCCCTATACGAGTGCGCGTATTATCAGACCATGCCGATACAAGCGGAATTAAAAAAATTGCTAAGGCATTATCAAGTGCCATAAACATACCAACAAGCCATTTATATGGTATATATTGACTTAAAAATATGGTGACATAACTATCATATAAAGGATCCATAAGACCCATAGTAAAAAATCCTGCCCCTATTAAAAAGGTAATTGGTAAATATTGTTTAAATCCATTATTTTCTTTCGCCATTTGTTTCTCCTATAAAAAATGCGAAACAACATCTTTATTTCGCATTTTATTAATCCTCCTATATACAGTGTAGCATGGTTTTGGTATAATTACAATATGAATAAAGATAAATTACAAACTACTACCATTTTCCCAATGGCGAAGCGCCCATTACTTTTTGCACATAGAGGTGTTTCGTCTTTAGCACCTGAAAATACCCTTGCAGCATTTAAAAAGGCAAAAGAACTAGGAATTCCCGGAGTAGAACTAGACGTTCATCTTACAAAGGATGGAGAGCTTGTTGTAATTCATGACGAATCAATAAAAAGAACTGGAAGACTTTTCACAAAAGACATGACTGAACCTCAAGCAGCGCCAGATATTGAAATAGAAAATACAAACTATGCAGATTTATTGCAATATGACTTTGGGGTTTGGTTTGGAATGGATTTTGCAGGAGAAAAACTTCCTCTTCTTTCTGAAGTTTTAGATATACTAGGCTCAGAAATGTATGCCGACATTGAAATAAAAATTGACACCTTAAAAGTACATGCTGTTGCAAAAAAAACTGCAGAAGTAATACACGAAGCATTAAAAAAACATCCTGAGAATCCAAATAGATTTTTAGCCTCATCTTTTAATGGATTAGCAATTCGAGAATTTGCAAAATATAGTTCAATACCAACTTCTCTTATTTACGACAATAGCCCCTCTTCTCATTTTTGGGTAAGAGGTGCAAAGGGGCTTCTTGTTTCAAAACCACACGTTTTAAAACCTTGTTGGAAAGACTTTAGCGGAAAAGAAAAAAAAGAGGTGTGGTGCTGGACCGTAGATGATGTAGAAAAAGCTAAAGAATTAGTATCTAAGGGTGTAAAAGGTATTTGTTCAAATAAACCCCAAGATATTATTGGAAATATTTAAATTAACCGATACTGTAGTAAATAATTGCAAGGAGGCTTCCATGAGCTTTTTTCAAAGACTGTCAGTAAAAACATTTATTGTAAGTATAATTGCAACTCTTATAATTGCTATTTTCATTATTCAAAGCAATATAAAAAAAGCAGAGAGTATTACAAACTCATACAGTG
>CAYJJW010000017.1:19560-21281 GCA_964370555.1 uncultured Treponemataceae bacterium
TAAATATTTCAGAGATGCCTGAAGTAGTAGTTTTAGCAGAGGAAGAATCATTTACCCATGAAAAATTTAATGACACTGCTACATACATATTTAGATCCTATCCATATAAATTCTTATCCTTTACAAAGGACAGTGTCGTTCAATTTGTCTATCCATATGAAGATTATAAACATCTATTAGGAACTGATGGTTTTTTTGTTCCTGATGAATCACACTTAAACCAAATTGCACTTTCCTCAAATGAAACGTTATTCTATCTATATTATCATACATATAGCCATGATAGATGGATTTTTATAAAAAATCCTATAGTAAAAAAATCATCATCTCACACCGAAGAGTTTTTAGGTTTTATTACAATTGCATTTTCTCTTAATGATGTAATTGCTAATACCGGTGTAGAAAACCTTGAACAATTAGGTTATAAATATCAATTACAATTAGTAGAAGAGGATGAACTCTCTTTAATATATAAAAGTAATTCATATTCAAATATATTTGCTACACACCGAATTATACATACAGGTGGAAGCGAATGGATTTTTTCAATTGCAAGCCCCTTTATGACCTTAGTAAATCCTTTATTAATTCTTCTTATATTTCTTTCAATGAGATGTGTCTATTATATGTATATTTATACGAAACAAAGAAAAATTAATCTTAGAAAACAATTAAATTACGAACTCTATGTTGACTCTTTAACAGGAGCCTATAATAAAAAGAAATTAGAAAATCTACTCGACAACAAAAAGACAGCAACAGTACTGTATGTTGCAATACAAGGATATGATGCATTTAAGGAAAAGCATGGGCAATCTTTTGCAGATGGACTATTAATTGCATACTCAAAGCGAGTAAAATATAATGTAAAGGGTGGCTTGGTTATTCATCTGGGAACAGAAGAATTTGTAGTGTTTTTAGAAGGCAAGATGACAGAAGAAGCTATACAAAGTGTAATAAAGCGTGTTACAGAATTATCGCTACAGCCATTTTCTATAATGGGAGAAATTGCACGAATACACGCTCAAGTAGGCTATTCTACCATGCCTGATGACTCAGCTAAGTTTACAAGCCTCTTAAACATTGCAATGGAACGGTCCAAAAAATAGATTATTATTTATCATCTAATGTTTTTATTTTTTTCCAATCAAATCCTTGCCTAATAAGGGCATCTTTTAATTTATCCCCTGTTTTTCCAAGACGGCGAAGTTTTTCAACTGCTTTTTGAAATATTTGGTCAATGTCGTTATCTTTAAAGTACTCATCGAGCACTTCTTTAACTATATCTCGCGACACTCCCCTCTTTGCAAGTTCTATGCTCAAACGGTTAGGCCCTTCTTGTTTTGTAATACTTCTATTTCGTAGCCATGCTTCTGCAAAACGTTTATCGTCCAAATATCCTCTATCTTCTAAATAATCAAGTGATTTTCTTATAGCATCTTTTGAATGCTGCTTATTAAAAAGTTTTGTTTCGAGCATAAAGCGAGAATGCTCAGTTCTTGAAAGGTAGGATACGGCCTTTTGTTCACAAACAAAGGCAAGTGCAGAATCAATAATGTCGTTTTGCTCTTCCTCTGTTTCAAAAGTTATATCAACGTCGATTGTATCATGATTAATAAGAGACAGATAGGTAATTCTTAAAAAAAAAGTCCCAGAGGAAGTTGCAATTTGCAAAACGTCCTTTGAGACTTGTTTTATTCCAGTTACGGTCAAATGACTAA
>CAYJJW010000018.1:0-15069 GCA_964370555.1 uncultured Treponemataceae bacterium
CTTTTTTTACAACCATAAAAGGTTTTTCTTCTATATGTTCGTAACTTGTAAAGCGGTAACCACAACTTAAACACTCTCTACGGCGTCTAATGCTTTCTCCATTTGTCATAGTCCGTGACTCAAGTACTTTATCATCAAGACTTTCACAGTAAGGGCAGCGCATCAAAAACCTCTTTGTATATAGTGTTTTGTTGTTATAAATTAATTATAACACACTATATCTGTTGTTGCAAGTAGTTTTTAAAAAAAACAAGATTTTTTTTTGATTTTATGTTTAAAAGACTAGTAAATAAAACTTTCGTATAAGGAAACAAGTTTTTCTGTTAATGCTTCAATAGTCCAAGATTGTCCCCAAGCAATAGCTTCTTTACTTTTTTCTCTATATAGGTCATTGTTTGTTAAAAGTTCATATACTCTTTCGGTAAAATCATCAAGGCTGTCTTGAACCATAAATCCACCGTTGTCGCCTTGCATAACATCAATTGTACCTCTCTCACCAATTGCTACAACAGGGGTACCTCTGAGCATAGATTCAATTGTTACTAAGCCTTGAGTTTCTGTTTTGCTAGGAAAAATAAATATATTAGAAAAGGTATAAATATAGGGGAGTTCTGCACGATCTACATAACCGGTAAAAAAGGCAGAATTTGTTAAATTTCTTTTTTTAGCATTTTGTTTGAGTTCTTCAAGGTATGGTCCGCCTCCTATAAATAGAAGGGCAATATCTTCAATTTTTGTTTGCAAGCGTTCAAATACATCATATAAAAAATCTAAGTTTTTTTCTTTTGCAACACGCCCAACAAATAAAAGTATACGTTTGTTTTTTAACTCAGGATATTTTTTATAAAATGCATTTTTGTGAGTTTCTAATTCTTCTTTGTCAACATTTACAAAGTTTCCAGAAATTCCTGTTGGAAGAATAGTGATATTGGATGATATACCGTAATCATTTCTTGCTATAGATTCAATGCGTGTAGTAGGCACAATAATTACATCTGAATGTTTTAAATAAAATCGTATCATTCTCCTACTAATTGCTTTAACAATATCTCCCCCATAGCGTCTTGGAATGTAACCGGCTACATATTCATCCCAAAGCGTATGAAAGGTATAAAAGAGAGGAACCATTCGATACTTTGCATACGTAAAGCCAAAGTAACCAATAAAATATTCGCTGTGTAAATGAATAATGTCGGGCTTAAATTGATCTACTCTGTCTTTAACTGAAAACCAGTGTTCCAAACGAGCAAGTCTATCTTCTTTTGAAAAAACAAGTTTCATTCCGGGAACCCTAAATACTTCATAGGGTAAATCTTCGTCGTTTACCCGTGTTTGATTTTCTGTAAAATATGTAGGTATATCTGATTCTTTTTCAATATATTTAGGGCAAACAATTAATACTTCATGGCCTAAAGAAATAAGTTGTCGTGAGTATGAGTCAACTGAGATTGCCACACCATTAATTCTTGGCATAAAGGCATCTGAGAACATAGCTATTTTCATTGTATAATTGTAATACAGAATATTAATTTCTGCAAGAGAAATTTTGATACTGAATACCTTTTTTTGTAATAATTATGTAAAATTGAAACAAAGTATGATTTGATTTTTTTAATTATATTTAGTACTATTAGTAAAGGTAAATTACGGAGGTTTATGTGAACGTTTTAATGGTAAATGGTAGTTGTAATAAAAACGGTTGTACTATGGCAGCTCTAAAAGAAGTTGAAAAAGTTTTAAAAGAAGACGGTATAGAAAGTGAAATATATCAATTAGGAAATGAATCGCAATTTGATTGTATTGGTTGTAAGGTATGCCGAAAAACTGGAAAATGTGCCTTTGCTCATAATAATGTAAATGAATTTGTAGAAAAAGCAAAACTGGCAGACGGTTTTATTTTTGCAAGCCCTGTATACTATGCACATCCGAGTGGACGAATTTTATCTTTTTTAGATAGGGCTTTTTACAGTAACACCGATGCATTTATGTTTAAGCCTGGTGCTTCGATAGCTTCTGCAAGAAGGGCTGGTACTACAGCAAGCATAGATGTTCTAAATAAATATTTTTCTATTGCTGCTATGCCCATTATTGGTTCTACCTATTGGAATATGGTACATGGCAACACACCTGATGAAGTAGTACAAGATAAAGAAGGTTTACAAACCATGAGAAATTTGGCAAAAAACATGGCTTGGATGTTAAAATGTATTGAAGCCGGAAAAGAAAAAGGTTTAGTACTTCCTTCGTTGGAAGGAGCTGAGAGAACCAATTTTATTCGGTAATTATAAACGTAACTGTTTCGCAATAAGGGGTCTAAAGCGTACTGTAAGTACAATAGTGATAACTACTTTTAGTGCATCATAGGGCAAAAAAGGAAACACGCAAAGGTTAACGGCTTCAACTAATGTTGCACCGGTTACGCTTATATACTGAATGGTTCCCGGAATATAGACGATTATAAAGCTCACAACAACAGCGCTTACTATTTTCGGTAGCGGTGTTGTTTCTTTAATATTTGGTTTTCCAATTAAGAGTCCTGTAATAAGGCTTGCGATAAAGTAGCCTAAAATAAATCCGCCTGTTTCGTTTGCAATATGTTCAAGGCCTACATTCCCACCAGCAAAAACCGGTAAGCCCAATGCTCCTGCAACTAAAAATAAACCTGTAGCCCCCGCTCCTTGAACACCACCCAAAATGCTACCTGCTAAAATGGGCATCAAGTTTTGAATCACAAGTGGAATAGTGGAGTTTTCAATTGGTATTGTAATTAGGCCTGAGAGTGCTATTAAAAATGTAAAACAAAGTGTAAAAAGAGATGCTTTATTTTTTTGTTTTGTAGTTAAATCTTGCATAATTAATCCTTTATTCTGCATTTAGTAAAAAGGCATCGCTTTGTGAGTATTCCAATTGTTTTTTTATGCAATTTTTTTCTCTTATGTAACAAATTGTATACATACCAAGCATTGCTATGAGTATAGTTTTTGGAAGCCAATTACCCAATAGAGCATAGAGTGTTATTTCTCTTTCAAAAATTGGTACAGTAAAACTACCCGCTATGCTTTCAAAAAGTGGTAAGCTATAAAGAATCTTTCCTGCGGGGTCTGTAACTACGGTAAAGCCTGATGTTGAACTTCTTACCAAGGTGGTTCGAAACTCTTGTGCCCTAAAGGATGCAATAACAAAATGTTGTATTTCTGCAGATTTTGTTTTAGACCATGAGTCATTGGTTATGTTATAAAAGGCTTCGCTACCTTCAAAAAAAAGTGCTCTACATATATGAGGGAAGGCATCTTCAAAACAAATAGGTGTACTGATTGTAACACTATCATCATTTTGTAGGGGAACATCAAATGTTTTATAATATTCGCCTTGACTCCATCCACTTGAAAAGCCTACTACTGCTTTCATAAATCTTTGAACAAACTCAGAGTCTGCATAGGGTATAATTTCTGCAAATGGAACAAGGTGTATTTTACCGTAAAAACCTTCCCAATTTCCGTCCTTATCAAAATATTGAGCAGAATTGTTAAACTCTCGAATTCCTGTTACTAGGGATTCTTCTTGATTTATTTCTGTTGGCCCTCCTATAATAAAGGGAGCATCTATTTCATCAATAAATTCTGTTAGAGGTTTTTCTTTTGGATGTTGTCCATAATAACTTACAGAGTTAGGAAAATAATAAGACAAAATTGCTTCACTCCAAACAACAATGTCAGGTTTTTTATTTGATTCTGTTATTGCTTGTTGGGTTAGATCTTGGCCAATTATAATAGTTTCAGTATCGTTTAATGTAAGCCATGAATCGGTATTTGTTTGTACTAAAACAGTATTTACTTCTTTTATGGGAGTGCGTACTTTATGAAACTCATATAAACCTTGCATAATTGTACAAAGAAAAAGCATTGCACAAAAAAGCGCTGTCCAAGTATAAGAAGGAATAGAAGTTGCTTTTTTTGCGTGTGTTTCGCGTAAGTAAAAAGAGCAAGTTACACCTTCTGCAATAACGGCATTAAAAAGTGTGAATAAAAAAGTAATTCCCCATGTTCCGGTAATTGAAACAATTTGTGTAACTAATGGCCATTTCCAAGAAGACATTAGAATTGTAACCCAAGGATATGCTAAAAATCCTAAAGATTTATACCATTCATAAATGGTCCAAAGACCTGCAAAAAGAATTATTCTTAAAGGAATGTTCCATGATGCTATAGATAATTGGTGGGTAATGCTTATTTTTTCTTGTAAGTGGTTTTGTTTTGTATACCAAAAAGGTATAAAAAAAAGTTGTCCTAAAAAAAATCCTAACACCGTATAGTAACCAACTGTACCTCCAAGGGTGAGGGCTGCAAAATCTTTAAAAAAACCAAGCCAAAAACTTGACATGAGATGTGTGAGTGTAAATTGTAATGATAATAACAAACCGGCTTGTTTAAAGCTCTTGGCATGAGATAGTGCTAAATAGAGTGGAACCAGCGCAAAAAGACCTAAAAATGGTGATCCAAAGAGTAAAAATTCATTTGGAATGGCAAAAGATTCAATAAATGCAGAAAAAATTACATAAAAAACTTGTAAAAATATTGTCATTATAGTATTATTATACCTTAATTAAGGCCAATAATCAATATGGCTTAATCTTAGGGGAAGGACACAATGGAGAGAGTAGAGGAAGCTCATCTTAGTGAGTATGGAGAAAATCCTGATGTAGTAGTTAGTGCACCAGGGCGAATCCACTTAATAGGAGAACATACGTGGTACTTTAAGGATAAAACACTTTCTATGGCAATTGATTTGCCTGTTTACATTGCAGCTTCTGTTAGACAGGATTCATCACTGCGATTTTATTTTCACCAAGCTGGTGAGAGAAAGCGCGGGAATGTTTCAACATTAAAGTATAGACGAGAAGACCGCTGGGCTAATGCATTAAAAGCGGTTATTGATGGTTTTATGTCATGCGGATTTGCATGTCGCGGAATGAATATCACAATTTATACCGATATATTACCATCTGCCGGCTTTGGTATCACTACGGCAATAAAGGTTGCAACGGCACTTGTCTGTAAGGAATTGTTTAATCATCCTTGTTCAGATGCACAGCTTTTTCAAACAATTGAGAGAGGTAATAAGTTTTTCTTAAAAACTGGAAACTATAATGCTGATATTTATGCTGCCTTATATTCAGAAAAAAATACCATTCTTTTTACCGACCATGCAAAAAATACCCACACAACACTTCCTTTTGATTTTCCTGAATACACTATACTTTTAACCGATGCTCGAGTCCCACGTATTTCTGTTTGGGATGAAGAGACAATTTTTAGAGATGAAAACTTTTTACTTATGGCTGAGTTAAAGGTGCGAAAAAAAGATCAATGGGTGTATGAAGATTCTGTTGTTGAAATTAGTGATATTTTATCTGCAGTTAATGAAGACACGAGAAGAAGACTTATTTGTTTGATGCATGAGCATCAGCATGTTTTGGATGCAGTTGAAGGTTTAACAAATAATAAATTTTCTACCTTTGCGCGTTCGGTAAACAAATCTCATGAAAATATGAGAGATCATTATAATATCTCATGTCCTGAAATTGACTGGCTTGCAAAACGCGCTTTAGAGTTTGATATAACGTCATCAAGAAATGCAACGGCTTGTTCAAGAATTACCGGCAAAGGTTTTGGACGTTGTTTGTATACAATAATAAAAACTTCTGATGTTGAAGAATACAAGAAAAAAATGGCTGAGTATGAAAGAATTTTTGGTTTTCATCCTGTTTCATACGAAGTAAAACCGGCCGCCGGTGCAAAGATATTAAAAAGTTAATACGCTTTACATTGGAACAACAAGGAAACTAAAATGAAAATATTACTTACAAATGATGATGGTTTTGGAGCGAAGGGTTTAGAAACGCTTATAGCTACTTTATCAGTTATGCATGATGTATGGGTAGTTGCTCCTGATCAAGATAGATCCGGCGTTTCTCATGGTTTTACAATGGGCACGCCTTTATGTATTAAAACTCAAAAGTATCAACAATTTTCTTGCTCAGGACTTCCCGCAGATTGTGTTGATGTTGGAATAAAAAGGATTGTTTCCGGTAAGCCTGATGTGGTTGTATCGGGCATAAATAGAGGCGCCAATTTAGGTACCGATATTCTTTATTCGGGAACAGCAGCAGCTGCAAGACATGCCTGTATGCACAATATTCCAGGTATAGCGGTAAGCTTATCATCAGATTCTGCTACTTGGGATTATGCAGAACTTGCAACTTTTGTTGCATCTAATATTGAAAATCTTATTACACTTAGCGAAAAGGATATTTTTGTTAATATTAATGCTTCTGATAGTAAGCCATTAAAAGGGTGTATGTATACAGTACCTGCAAAAAGAAATTATCAAGACTTTCCTGAAATATATACAGCGCCTAACGGCCATTTGTACAGTTTTTTTAACGGGGCGCCGGTTCAAACAGATATGATAGAGGGTACCGATTATACAGCAGTTCAAAATGGATATGTTTCAATTAGCCGTGTAATGGCGCAACCTTGTTCAGTAAATGAAAAAAATGATTTACCAATTTCTCATTTTGTGATATAATGTAGTTGTTAAGAATGCCGTAGGGGGTGGTTTATGGCAGAATCAATGCAAGATGGTATAAAGTTATATAAAAAGGGTAATGTCACAGATGCATTAGCAGTTTTTTTATCATTACCAGCACCAAATATAAGTTCTTCTGATAACAGCAATTCAAGTTTTGAGTTAGCATATTACATTGGCTTATCTTATGCTCGTTTACAACGATACGATGAGGCTATGCTTTATTTAGAACAAGTTGTTACATCAGATTCGTCTGAAAATAGAGCTAATCAATGTAGGCTTGCACTTGCGGTTATTTATACTTTAACTGGTAGAAATAGCTTTGCAGATTTTGAACTTAAAAAATTAATAGAGTTAGGTTTTGAAACTGCAGAAGTATATTCAGCTCTTGCTTTTATTGAATGGGAACAAGACAACATAAGCGGTTCCATTGATTATTATGAAAAAGCATTAAAAATAAACCCAAATTGTCCTACAGCACTTAATGGTCTTGGCTATGTACTGGCATGTGGCGGGAGAGATTTAACCCGTGCTTTATCTTTATGTAAAAAAGCTATTGAATTTAAGCCTGATTCTCCTGCATTTTTAGATTCTTTAAGTTGGGTATATTATAAGCTTGGTTTATTATCAGAAGCCTTAACTTTTATAAAAAGGGCATATGATAGAAAGGGTAGTAAACCAGAAATTGAAGAACATTATAAAATAATTACAGAAGATTATGCAACAAATAAAGAGCAAGGACGCCTCGCTTCTAGGAGTGAACGGTAGATGAAAAAAATTTTTTATGTACTTACATTAGTTTTTCTGTTTTCGTTTCAAGCTGCAACTCAAAATAGCGTAGGTGGACCAAGTGCATCGGATAGAGGTTTTGCTGAAGAAGAATTTAGGCGTGGTGTACAAGCTTGGTATCGAGGAACCTTTAATGAATCAATATTACAGTTTGAAAAAGCGTTATCATATCTACCTGAAGAACCTCTTATTCTTGATTGGCTTGGTAAGGCGTATTATCGCTCCGGGCTTGAAGGTACAGCCTTAGAACAATGGAACTTAGCTTCAAGTTTGGGCTATGGAGGCCTTCTTTTACAAAACAGAATTGAAATTGTTGAAAACAGACGAATAACTGGTAGTGATGCTCAAAATTCTGTACGGTATGTTGAGTCCGGCAATTTTCCCGGATTTAGTGGTGAAACACTATATTATAGTCAACCAATTTCAGTATTCCCAAATGAAGATGCTACAGTATGGGTAGCTGCCTATGGTTCAAATGAACTTGTTCTTTTTGATGTTAATGGATTAATTGTTAATAGAATACAAGGTCCCTTAAATGGATTTGATAGACCTATAGATATTATCCAACAAGCTAACGGAAATTTACTTATTTCTGAATATGCAGGAGACAGAATTAGCCAATTTGATTCAAATGGAAACTTTGTTACCTATTTTGGTTCAAAAGGTATTGGTGACGGTCAATTACTTGGTCCGCAATACATGGCTCAAGATTCTTCAGAAAATGTATACGTAACAGATTACGGAAACGGTAGGGTTGTTGTTTTTGATTATTCTGGACAATGGCTTTTTAACTTTGGTGATTTTACATCTCCTACAGGAATTGCAATAATTGATGACATTGTATATGTTGCCGATAATGTTGATGGAAATATTTCAATGTTTGACACAAGTGGAAACTTTCTTGATTCTCTTGTTGAAGAAAATAGTTTTTTACAAGTTGAATCTCTTCGTAGTTGGAACGATACTATAATTGTGTCTGATACAAACAGAATATACTCGGTTGATATTTCTAATGGTAAAATAAGCGAATTTGTACATATTGGAAATGCACCTTCTCGGTTAACCTCTGCTGCCATTACTAAAAATGGAACAATTGTTGCAAGTGATTTCTTAAATAATAATGTTGTTTTACTTTCAAGAATGAGTGAATTAGTAGGCGGTTTTTTTATTCAAGTAGAGAGAGTTTACTCTGATGATTTTCCAAATATGGTTGTAGAACTTCGAGTGCAAAATAGAAATAGAGAACCTATTGTGGGATTAAAAGATGTAAACTTTTTACTAACTGAAGAGCAACGTCCTGTGGCAGAGCAACAGTTGATTGGAGTTGCAGATGCAAACGATTTTTGTGAAATAACGATAATTATAGACAGAAATATCGCAACTGAAGATTACCTACAAGCGATTGATAGCGCTGTTCGAGAGATTGCAAGTTCAATGAATGAGCAAAGTATTTTAAGAATTGTTTCTGCAGGTTCAAATCCGGTAACTGAGTATGCAGGAGAGCCTTCTCTAATGGAGCGCTTTTCGGCTGAAAATTTACGTACTCCTTTTGCTCAAAATCCTGCAACAGACTTAGCTATACGTCTTAGTGCCAATGATTTAATAAATGCAACACCTAAGCGAGCTATAGTGTACTTAACTGCAGAATCAGTAAATCCTTTGGCTTTTACCAATTACTCATTAACCGATACAAGCTCATATTTAAACAATAATGGAATATCATTTCTTGTAATTAATTTAGATAACCAACAATTATCATCAGACATTAATTATATTGTAAACAGTACTCCAGGAGAAGAATATTTTGTTTTTCGCCCTCAAGGATTAAGTGACCTTGTACAAGATGTTTTGGATATTCCCGTAGGTTTATATCAGTTTTCATATGTTTCAAGTTTACCAACTGATTTTGGAAGTAGGTTTTTACCGGTAGAGGCTGAAGTATATTTAATGAATAGGTCGGGACGAGATGAAACTGGCTATTATGCCCCGTTAGAATAAGCTTAGAATCGAAGTTTTCCAACAATAGAAGCACTATTTTGTAAATAAAAATAGTGCTTTTCTATGAATAATTCTGATCCCATATCTAAACCTATTGATGCATAATCATTTATGTCTATGTCTATACAATGAGTTATGCCGTAAAATTGCTGCAAAACCTGCTCTGATGCTTCATCTTCTTGCGTTTTTGAAAGTCCTGCGTACAGAGAGTTTTCACGGGTAAAACCTATATAGGTTTCGATTAATGATGGAAAAAACTCTAAAAGGCTATCAACAATAAAACTTGATTTTCCATCTCTTTTCCAAAGTGCATCAATTTTAATGTTCCATTCATTATCTGTATCGATTAACCCCTCGGTTAGTATTGTAAGTTTATCAGAATTTGTAAAATAGAAACTTGTTTGATTATATCCTGAAAACTCTAAGCGTGTATTATTTTTAGATAGATTATCAAACTCGTATGATGCTTTTAATGATTGAATTATTTCATCTTGCTCATACCAAGTAAAAAATGGTGTAAATCCAAAACGCCCAAAATTATTTACCGATAAAAAGTTTAAACTTCCAACTATTTGTAAGATATCGCTAGAGTCAACAGTAGTTGTTCTAATATCACGTGAAAATGCAATGCTTGCATTTGTAGGTACAAACAAATCAAGAGAGTTTGAAAAATAATCTCTTTTCCATTCCAATAATGCTTCACTTGTATATCCTACTATATTTGTTGTAAGTGAATTAGTAATGCTATGTTGCATATTTTGGAGAATGGTTGTATCAAAAAAATCATATAGAGGTATTGTTGTGTATGCCCAAGAGCGTTCACCATATTTTTTAAAAAAGTATTGAGCATCTTGAATATAGGTAGATCCTTGCACTCTTGTACTGTCACTGTATGATTGTTTCTTTAATGCAGCAATAATAGTATGACTTCCAAGTGAAAACGGAAGTGACAATTGTATTGTGTCTGAAGAGGTATTTACTATCTCATTTGTGTTTGAATAATTATTTTGCATATCCACTAAAAAAGATGGTGCTATATTATAGTGGGGTAAATGTAAAGACTGGTTAATAGTTAAGCCAATGTTTCGCGTATTAGCATTTTCATAGCCATTTGAAAACTGTATATTAGATGTTTCAATCCATGAGTCTGCGTATGAATTATGCACAAGTACATCATCATATCCATCTTGTTTTGCATGTACGCCAGTTTGTAGAGAATATGAAATACTATCGCCTTCTAATGAAAGTGCTGTTTGTAGCTTCATATCTTGATTATATGCATTAAAATCTCTGTCGGCTTCTGTAGAAAAGTTTATTTGAGCATTTGTGCCTAAAGATGTAAAATCTAAACCTATTTCTTCAATTTTTTTTGCTCCATTAGATTCAGGAAGATATCTGTAATCTTCTTGAAAGCTCAAAATCTTAAAAAGAGTAAATACCGGTGTTGTTTTTACTTTATGTGATGCACTTTGTAACGTAACATACGTGTTTTTGCTCGAAAACCATTGTTCATTATTTGATGTAGAAAAAATAAGGGAAGCACCTGTTTCTAATCCGAATATATCAATTTGAGCACTACTGTCGGCATGTAATGCGAGTTCAGAATTGTTTTCAATAGTATTTAATGGGGTTGATACTCCCGTTGTAATATTACTGGTTATGTTAGCATTGGCAAGAACGGGAATTCCACCATGTTCTAATAAAACTGCATTTTTTTCCCATGCTATATCAAAAATATTTTCATTTGTAATTTCCCAAATGGCATCAGCTAAATGTATTTCATCAATATAAATTGAACTATCACCAGTGAATTCAAATTTTATCTTATTTGGTGAAACAGTATTGTTAATAGTATTAAGGTTATAATATCGCTCGTCTACTTGATTATTGCCTATATATAGTTTTTTATGTTGCATATCAAGTGAAACATCTTTCCACGAATTTTGTAGTAATGTAATCGCTTCATTAAAAAGGGTAAGCTCCATTGCTGTTTCTGCTCCATTAACACTTTCTCTTTCAAAAATTAATTTAATTGTAGCATTGTTGTTAGAAGAAGGAGCGTAAGCAAAAAAGCTAAGCGTTTTATACGAATAAAGTGGTATTTCTTTAACATATTTTGTAGCACTAAGTGTATTAGGATTAAGTGATGTATTCCAATTAAAGTAGTGTACAAAATTTGTTATTTCTGGGTTAAAGCGTTTCATTTCGGGAAGCTCAATTTTTTTACTTTCTGCTTGTCGTACTTCTTTAGATATTATATCCCCAGTGGTACTAAATGAATCGTATGTAAGTTCAAAAGAACCTACTTGAAGGGTTCCTCTGGTTATTTGCGGTGATTCAATTATAATTCTTAGATTTTGATTAATTGAAAGTTTTGACCTGTCTTCGTTAGTGAGTTGTATGGTTATATCTTGCCAAAGATTATTATTGCTATCAAACGGTGATACTACATCAGAATTAATATCTATTGATGTTATTTCCCATGTAGGAATTTCGTTATTTTTTTCAACAAGATTTTCTTCATCTTTGCTCACGCCAAGTTGTACATACATTTTTGACCCATCTGGTAAATTGGGTTGCTTTATTTGCAGACTAAATGTTTTTGCAGAACTTAGGTTTGCGGCTCTTGTTCCTAAGTCTATACTTTGTGCAATCCAACCATTGTTTTCTGTTATTTCCCAGTCAGTATTTACAATATATTCGCCTTGCTCTGAATCTCTTATGGTATTTGATTCTATGTTACCCATTAGTAAATCTTGTAGTTTACTCGAAGCAGTAGTTTCACCGGGACGTGGGTTTATTATAGGTTCAAAATGTGATGGAAGAGCAATATCCGCATCTTGTGATAAATAGAGTGTTTCATTGTCATTGCTGTTCATTCCGTCAATGAGGTATGTTTCTGTTACATCGCTTAATTGAAGCGATGATATTAGTGTATTATTTATTTCTATATTTTCTTGTTTGTAGTTTGCATGTAGAGCAAGATTTACAGAACCGCTTGCATCGAAACTGCTGTCTATAAAAGCATCCTCATTCATAATTGGCCATAGCACTGATGATGAAACATTCATTGACAAATTTTCAGAAAGTTCTTTTTCAAATCCAGCAGCAAGGGTTAATGAGCCGTTTGAACTTGTTTCAGTGTTTTGATTCCAAGTAATTCGAATAGTATCAAAGGTTCCAATGGGACTTGTTAAATGTATTAATCCTGTTGTTGCATCATATTTATACAATGATTCTTTTATTCCATTTCTGTAAACGGTAATTGAGCCTGAAATAGCATCTGTACCTATGTCTAATGCAGACGAACTTGTTAAACTTTGAACAGAAATTACGGTATCGCTTTGATTTTGTGTTAGATGAATGCTTGAATTGGGTGTTAGATATACTAAAGGATATGCATCCGCTAAAGGGAAGCGACTTAATAGATTATTACTTTTTTGTGATTGATTAAATAATTGAATATAGGTATTGCTTTCATTAAAGATATCGTTTTCTGTAAAATGAGGCACTTCTAAGCTTGATGAGTTAAGAAGCACTACACCATATTCATCTACTGTTACGCCACTTGATTCTGAAATAATTGCAACAGAATCTACTTTTGAAAACGATGATAAACTATATAAGGATGCATCTAAAAATGGAGAAAAAAAGTTATCTGCTTGCACAATTAATGCATCAAAACCATTAATTTGTGTAAAAAAATCTTCACCGGAGTCTACGATAGAATAATTTGCAAGATTGATGTCGTTTCCAAAATGAGACTGTACTTCACCTAAAAAAGTATTTTTTTCTGTAAAACTTCCGAGCTGCGGCTTTGCTTGAAAGCTTACTAATACCGCATTATCTGTTGGCGTAGAAAGTACTAGCATGTTTTTATTTGGTATGAGTAAGTACTCAGATGTAGATAATCTTCTATACGTGATACCTTGGTTATCAGTATAAAGTGTTGTATCTGTATTTTTACTTTCTACATAAATATCTGTAATTGTTTGTAAGGTGTTTTGAGGAAAAACAAAACGCGCACCTCTTTGCCAGTCGGTTAGTTGTATAATGTTTTCATTTGCTTCATACTGTCCAATCCATGTTTTTTCCATCGATTCTATCATGTCGTAGCGTACAATAGCATCTGCTTTCCAGTTATTTCCTTCCCATTCAGCCATAATACCCGGGGATTGATTACTACCACTTCCAACGCCTTTATTTGCATCGGTTACCCCGTAGTTTTGTGAAAAAGTAATATTTCTGTTTCCAACTCTTGCATGGCGTAGTATGTTATTCCCGTAGTAACCTGCAGCAACGGTACTTTCATCATATTCGTCGGCTATGTTTGCTTCAAAATACCATGTATCTTGCAATAAAAACCAAACACTTAAGTCTGTTTTTTGAATAAACACCGGTGGTGCAAACGATAATGATATAGCACCTGCATTGTCTTGATTATTTGAAACGTTTAAGAACCCTGTTAACATTGCTTCCCATGTTCCTTCTGAAAAAAACTCAACTTGTTGAGAGTTAGCTGAGAGATTAAACATTGCTATGGGAGCTTCACCTGAGATAAAGGCATCTTCAAATGGCTTATTAAGCGTAATTACATCATTATTTTGCGTAAAACCTTGTTGTATAGTGGTTAACGTAATAAATAAAAAAGTTAAGAACGTTTTTAATAAGCGTGCTTTTTTTATTTGTAAGTGCGGATTTTTTCTTTGCATTTCTATTATAGTTTTCTCTACTGCAATTTTTTTCTTGCTATCTGCTTCAAAAAGATCTTGTTGTGTAGGTATGCTTTTATCTTCTAAATTTTGCGCTGCAATACCAATGAGACGAATACCCCTTCCATTTTCATATTTTTTTTCAAACAGCCTTTTAACTCTTACAAATAAATCATCTGCCGATGAAATTGCATTAGGCGTTGTTTCTTGTATACTTACTGTTGTAAAGTCTTCATAGCGAATTTTTACATGTGCAGTTTTGCTCGTCCATTTTTCTGTAAAAATTCTATACATTACATCCCATGATAATTCCATAAGAGCAGTATCTATTGCGTACCTATCGGTAAGATCGACTGAAAAAGTTCTTTCTGAACTAATTGAGCGAGACTTAGGGGCTTCGTTAAATGTATCAAAAAGCTGCCCTCTAACTGCATTAAATAAAAAAGTACCTGTTGCGTTTCCAAATAAACTTATGAGCATTGCATTAGATGCTTTATGTATATCTTGAGGCGAAAAAAAACCTGCTTCTTTTATTCTTGCGATGGTTCTTTGACCAATTCCCCAAATGTCTTTAAGAGGGAGTTGCAACATAAAATCTTCCTCTTTTCCTGGTTCTACAATATAAAGACCGTTTGGCTTTTTTATACCCGATGCTATTTTTGCAATATACTTTGTTGAGCTAATCCCAATGGAAACGGTGAGCCCTGTTTGCTCTAAAACACGTTGTTGTAGCTTATGTGCTAAATCTTTCGGTTTTCCGAAAAGTCTTTCCGTTCCTGTAATATCTATAAAGGCTTCATCGACTGAAATTTGTTGAACATCGGGTGAAAAATCTGAAAAAATTGACATTATTTCCTTTGACTTTTCTTGATACCGTTTCATTCTACCACGCAAAAAAATTGCATGTGGACAAAGTTTTACTGCAGATACAATTGGCATTGCAGAATGTACTCCATATGCCCTTGCTTCATAAGAACATGTT
>CAYJJW010000018.1:15079-20801 GCA_964370555.1 uncultured Treponemataceae bacterium
CAACTCCTCTCTTATCTGAGGGTAAACCTCCAACAATAACAGGCTTACCTTTGTACTGAGGATTATCTAATTGTTCTACTGACGCATAAAAGGCATCCAGGTCAACATGAATAAAGCACTTTTCAATCATGTTTCATCCTGTATGTAGTATTCTCTATAGATTTTTTTTATTCCTGTATCAGTTATAATCCATGCAGTGATTTTACAGTTAATGCTACTTTGATTTTGTGTTGTTACCTGCAATACCAGTGGATTAGGAGGATAATCATCTGGTGAAAAAATTGCAGAAAATGGTTTAGTTAGAATATCATACGGGAAATTTGCATCGTAAATTGGTATAGCATTTTCTGATTGTAATTCTATTGTATATTTGATAACTTTATTATTTGAAAAAATACTTATTTCTTTTTGAATATTTCCAAAGAGAGGGTTTCTTGAATCGCTAATTAATAGCTCGTATTTTTCATTTTCAGTATTCTGAGGTATGTCTTCTTTTAAAAATTCTATAATTATTATAGATACTATAAAGATTCCTATAATGAGAGAAACAAGTGTTATTATTTGTTTAATAATTTTTTTTCTGTTTATTTTATGTTTCATTCCCCATACTTTTAGTCGCGCTAAAATTCGTATTATCATAATTTGATACGGAAGCATAAAGCAAGCAAGTAGAATGTTCATTGTAAAATTGGCGTGTAGCATGGTTTCAATATTAAATATTTCATTAGATGTAATAATATTAAACAATAAAGGAATGTAGGGCGCTGTCATTATAATAAAACAAAGAATTATTGGAATAACTTTTCTCATTCGCTGAGATATTTGTACTACAATATATTGACCAACAAAGAGCGGAGCAAGTGTTATTTCAACCAGTGAAAACAATATAATATTTATTATTGCGCTTATAGACAGTGTATAAGCATAAATAAAGCCTGTAAGAGGAAGCTTTACAATGTATTGTAAAAGCGAAAAAATAAGCATAAATAGTATCGTGCATGCTATTTTTATTGCAAATGAAAAAACATAAAAACTTGTATCATTTGGAATAATTAGTTGAATAATTGCTTGTGATAGCGTAAGTGATAATCCTGTGGCAATAATTATGACAGGAATTAAGTACCAAGTTTTTTTTAATTCATTTTTATGTATGTTTTTATGTTTTCCTCTGATAAACGAAAAATTAAAGAAACCAAATAAAACCACCGCCGAAACAATTAAAAGAAAAACAATAAGCATTTGCTCGGTAATAAAAAAGGTTTGTGAAAAAAAATGAAAAAAGGAATAGTTTGTATTTTGATTGGAAAAATTTGTTGTTGAAAATTCATCTAATAATGTGTTTAACATAGTAAATACATTATCATGATTATTACTGTTTATATTAATTTGTATTGCTGGAATATCATTTTCAAGCCATGCTCCTAAAATATTATCATCAGTAATAAGGTTTAGTTGATATAAACTAATAAAGTATCCCTTAATTCTGTAGGGTACACTTGATTTTGCAAAGCTATTAATTACCGTAGTAAAAAAGTTAAGAGGTACAATTGCAGAGTTCCCTGTAGAGGTAATGCCACCGGGTGTAATTTCAACTATATCTTCAAACAGAGAAAAGTCTGAAGATTTAGTTTCATTTTGTGCGTTGTACATTGAAGGAATAATTACAGATGCTGTTTGTGTATTTGTGAACAAGTTTTGAATATAGGTATTGCTACCTTCTGCTGTATGTAAGGGAATATCTGATTCAGTATGTTGCATATCTGTTACATAAATATCATTTGCAGAAAAAAGAATATCAAGATCATAATCTAGTTCAGTGTTTTGTATACTATTAGCAAAATTAATAATGTCATTTATAAATATCGTATTATTTTGTGGAAAAACAATTACCAGTTTTTTATAATTATTATTATCTAAAGCTCCTCTAAATTCTAATAAAATATTATAGGGAAAATCTCGTGAAAAAGAATTATTCAATAATTGTACTTTAGGATTTAAGCCTGAGTCTTGCAATTCTTCAAAGATTTTGTCACTTAATAGCGCTTCTTGAGATTTTTGGACAAGATTATCTTGTGTATAAACAGGACAAATAAATAGGAGTAAAATTAGTATGTGCAAAAAAAAATGTGAAAATCTCATACTATAGAATAACGTTTATTTTGTTTAATGGTCAATACATAGTTTGACATAATACGCTAAAATATGATAAAATTGTACTAATTATGGGGGAGTCAGCAAAGCCAAGTACAATTCATTTACCTCTAAAGCTTGCATTTACAGAAAATGGTTCTAATTTTATTTTAAAAACTAATAAAGATGTAAATCGTTTCACTTTAATTGATGCCAATGAAGAACATGGTGTGGAAATGTCGCGCTTTTCGCCTGCATTATTACAGCGCCTTATAATTATGGATTATGTTTCTAAGATACAAGTAACAGCCGTTCATCACAATGCCAACCGTTCTTCATTGATAGATTTGTCAAAATTAGTTGTATTTTCAAAATTGTATCAACAGTTTAATTCTGATGTTCTTTCTAAGTTATTGGTTTGCGATTGTGTTATTAGGCACAATAGAATGCATCCTGGTAAATGCTTGGATGAAAAAATTCCAATTGATGATAGCGTTTTTGAAAATTACATAAAAAGTCACACTGAAAATAAGCAACGAATTTTTAAGTTAATATTAAATCCTATTCATGAGGGAATATTAAAAAATTCAAAATATACTACAGAAGAAAAAAAAGTATATGTACTTATGACAGATAAGTTCTTAAATAGAATGAGTTTTTATAATTGGTATGTTTTGCTCTTATTTTCAAATGACTCTAGTTTTCCTCAGATGATTGCAATTATTAGGTTACTTTTAACTGAGTATATGCCAAAAACTACAATTGCCGAATATGTTGCATTTATTATGTTAGAAGTTTGTTCAAATTTTGAATTAAACAATCTTACAGTTGAAGCAAAAAAAGCGTATGGGGTAGATCACTTTAGGAAGTCTATGCTGCTTGATCCTAGTATTCGTTCAACGCTTTACAAAGAACTGGAAAAAAATAAAAACACCATATATATTTCTTGGAGAATCGGAGGAGGAACTGTAGCTATCGGAAAAGAAAACTCTTTAAAAATTTCAATACACAGTAAAACTACCGATTATAAAGCAATGAAAGATTCGATTATTGATAAAAAGTCTGTAAATATTCGGAAAAGAACTTTAATTGACATATTTAAGGACTTGCCAAAGGGATATTTTGGTAGCGATTTAGGGTTATATTATTTATCCTATATTGATGATGCTTGTAAACAAGTTAATGTTAAATTTAATGCAAATGTAAATCAAATTATTGCTGAAGATGTAACATTTATTGACCTTAATTTTAAATTTTGATTATGAATAAAATACTTTATATTTATTTACTACTATTTAGCCTTTTTTTCTTTTTCTCTTGTGAAGATTCAAGTCCCGCACTTGGGTCTGTTAGGCATATAGTATTGTATGAGTATGATGATTCAAGTTCTATTCCAAATGAGCGTCTTTCTGTATATGTAGAATTAGAGTCTGACCCATTGAGGATATATCAAATGTCTATTCGCTCAATTGACACAGGATATGAGTGGAAGATAGAAGATACCAATAGCGATACAGTATGGATAGGTAGTTCAAATCTCATGTCAACACAAAATCCTTTTTTTGAAGGCCAATATATACTAACCTATACTGATTTAGCACAGCGTAAAACAGATTTGTATTTTTCAATTTCATCATCACATGATGAAAAGTTTCCGGATAAGAGTATGTATACAAACAAAAATATTGTGATCTTTGATGAACTTAATACCTTATTATATTTTGGAAATGATTTAACCATATCTGATGAATCTACTATAATGCAAAACTATCCTCAAGCTAAAACAGTGAGAGAAGTTTCTATTTCACAGGACTCAAAAAGTGCAATTATAGAGCCCGTAATTCAAATTACTAAAGAGGAAAAAAATGACTGAAAATAACTCAAATGATAAACCATTTTATAAGACAATAAAATCTTTTGTGCTTCGCTCAGGTCGCATGACAGAATCGCAACAACAAGAATATGAAAGTCAAAAAGATATTTGGTGTATTCCTATAACAAAAAAAGAACTAGACTTTGAAAAACTTTTTAAAAACGCAAATGATGTAATAATTGAAATAGGCTTTGGTATGGGGCATGCAACTATTGGAATTGCAAAAGAAAACCCAAACACTAACTATCTTGGAATAGAAGTTCATAAAGCAGGCGTTGGTAGAGTCTTGCGTGAAATAAACGAAAACAACTTAACAAATTTATACATTGCAGAACATGATGCAGTAGAAGTTCTAGAAACTATGGTAAACGATGAATCAGTTTCCGGTTTCCACATCTTTTTTCCTGACCCATGGCCAAAGAAAAAACATCACAAAAGACGTTTAGTTCAAAAAGCTTTTATTGAAAAACTTTCATCTAAGCTAAAACCGGGTGGATACATTTACATGGCAACAGACTGGGAACCCTATGCTGAGTTTGCCTTAGAAGAGTTTTATAAAGTTGAAACAATTGAAAATCCTCATGGCGGATATGCTCCAAAAATTTCATGGAGACCTCAAACAAATTTTGAAAGAAAGGGTCAAAAAGCAAACAGAGATATTAACGAAATATACGTTGTAAAAAAGTAAGGTAAATATGAGTACAGAAAATAGAATTAAAGAATTAGTAGAATTAATTACCTATCATCAGCATAAATACTATGCAGATGAAGCAGAAATAACCGATAGTGACTTTGATATATTATGGGATGAATTAAAAGTACTTGATCCAAAAAATAAAGTCTTACATAGCGTAGGAAGCGAGGAGTCACAAGACGAACTATTTTCTGTAATTCCTTCTGGAACCTTTGAAAAGGCTCTACACGTAATTCCAATGGGAAGCCAAGAAAAGGCTGCAAATGAAGATGAGTTTGCCGCATGGGCTAAAAAAATGAGCTTTTCAGAATACCTTGTAGAATATAAACTAGATGGCGCAAGTCTTGAACTACAGTATGAAAATGGTATATTTACAAAGGCTGTAACCCGAGGCGACGGCACTATTGGTGATGACATAAGCCGCAATGTTCGAAAAATGAAAGGCTTTGTTGAAAAGCTTAACGTGCCACTTCATGGTGGTGTGCGTGGTGAAGTTATAATGACAAAGGACGTACATGACACCTATTTTCCAGATAAGGCAAATTGCAGAAATGCAGCAAACGGCTTAATGAAAAGAAAAGACGGTGAGGGTAGCGAACACTTACAAATTATGTGCTATGATGCATGGTTTTCTAACAATCCTATAAATACAAAGTCTTTGTCTTACAATTTAGATGAGCTACCTTTTAGTGATGAAGTTAAAAAAATGGAGTGGCTTTCAAAGCAAGGTTTTGCAACAAGCGAAGTAAAACTTTGTAAAACAGTAAGTGATGTTGTAAGCTATCGTGAAGAAGTAACTGAACTTCGAAAAAACCTTAATTATGACATAGACGGCCTTGTAATAAAAGGTTTAAATATAGATTACATGGATGCAAAAAGAGCACGACCAGAAAAGCAAATTGCCTTTAAGTTTAGCTTAGAAGAAGCTATTAGTATTTTACGCAATGTTATTTGGAGTGAGTCAGGTGCTACTTACACACCAATTGCAGAGTTTGATATGGTAGAACTTGCAGGTACAAGGGTTC
>CAYJJW010000019.1:0-20727 GCA_964370555.1 uncultured Treponemataceae bacterium
TTATTCAGTTTAATTATCTTTCTTTCCTTCCCTATTTATTTCTCAATGTTCTCTTACTCATCTTTGCTGTTGTGTTGTTTCAACTCATCAGCGGTGAGTGTTAGTAATGTATCATAAACCCATATCAAGTGTCAACACCCTTTTTAAAGTTTTTTCACTTTTTTTATGTTTTTTTGCATTTTTTTTACTTTTTTCTCTAAATTCTTGCTTTTTTATCATAAAATAGCAGTAAAATTAATGAAATTCATGTATTTAATGAACATGTTGCTACGGTATAGTACCGTTATTTACTGTTTTTTGCCCTACAATACAGTACAATATAGTGTGCAAAGGATGCATAAGATGCAACCACACAGACAACATACATCCACATATTAACACTTAATAGACTGCTAAATGGAATTATATCTTCAAAACCAAATCGAATAGCTGTCTCTAAAGCTAATGAAAACATTCCTGTAACAATATACAGAACTGTTTTTATTTTTCCGCCCATTGCAGCACCCATTGCTAAACCTTCTCTTTGAGTCATCAAACGAACAAATTGAATAGATATCTCTCTTAAAACAATGAACAAAAGCGCCCACATTGGCATATAACCGCTCGCGGTATAACAAAAAAATGTAGTTAAATGCAAAATAACATCGGCAAATGGATCGAAAAATTTGCCAAAATCGCTCACTTCATTATTTTTACGAGCAAAATATCCATCTAAAAAATCGGTAAATTCGGCAAATAGTAAAAGTGGCCACAAAATAATAAGAGTCCCTTGAGCAAAAGTACCGCTCCATTCTGGAATCATAAATAAAATAAAAAATATAGGAGCGAAGATTATTCTTACCCATGTAAATGCATCTGCTATTCTCATACTAAAAGTATAGCAGAAAATGGGTAAAAAGTAAACTGTCTTTTTAGAAGGATTCTACCTGTATTGATGCGTTTTTACCATATACTGAATAATTGACTGTTTGTAAAAGAGAATTTTCGGCACTTATTTCAACATAATTAGTTTGAAAACCTGTATCTTTTTCAATAATTAGGCTTGATAGTAAAACAATAGCTTTTGATCCAAAAGAGTTTTCACCAAATTGTTCAATTGATTGGGCAAAAAGGATTGATGTATTTGAAGCGTTTTCTATTTGAGTACTTACAATAGGGGCACTAACCCAATAGCGTGGTAAAGGAAATAGATTTTTATACGAAAGTATTACAGAATGAAACGCAACAGATTCTCCCTGAGATGCTTCCACCGTAAAATCTTTTGGCAGTGTTGAATAAGAATGAAATAACAAAAAAGCAAATATCACACAATAAAGTACATATAGCCCTAAAAAAACCGGTGCCAGAACCCTAAAGAACACAATGCATATGTATGTAGCAAAAAAAACTACAAAATAATACATATAATCTTTGAGAGTATATACTGCTAATATTGATTGCCACTGTGTCCAAATAAGTATAACTGCAATACATGCAATACAAATGCTTAAAAAAATACAACTTGCTTCCATGCAGTGTCGTCTAGTATGAACAAATATATCAGCAGTAAGAGCCCTTTTTTTAATGAGTAATAAAAGCCATTTACAAAAAAAACCAAATGAAAGTGCTAAACTAAAGGTAAAAACAATAGAAACAATATCAAAAAAATCAGTCATTGTTATTAAGGATACGCCTTAAAATCTTGAACTATGCTGATTGCAGATTCAACATTTTTACCAGCCATTATTTCTTTAGTTATAGAGATTGCTTTTTCAACCATTACCCCGGAATCAGCGATACCTTGTAATGTTACTGTATCTTCGTTTATTACAGCATGTAAAAAGTTAATACTTACTTTATGTTCAAAAATAAGCGTATTCACTAATTTTTGAGCTTCTAAAAGTTCTGCAATTTTTTTACTTCCTGCTTTTTCCATTTGAGGTGTAATAAGATCTTTTGTCATTTGAGCAAGCATATTAGATGCGGTATCTTTATCAAACACACCAGTATTTAATACCATATGGAATGAAGAGGCATCTTCTGTTGAAACATTAAAAAAGCTTTTATGAAATCCAACCCTATTTGAATCACTTTCTTCAATACGTTTTAATGCTTGTTTTTCATCCCAATCAAACTCGTGTATAAGTCTTTCAACACGGATATCTTCTTTTGCTACAAAACGAACAGATAATAAATTAGGTACATCTTCTAATATTACGAATGCTCCTCGGCCAATTAAAATACAATTTCCCTCTGAAGCGGCTTCTAAAACTGCAGTTTGAAGATAATCCAAGTATTCATCGCGATCTTTTGCTAATGAGGCAAAAAACCCCGGTTTTTTTTCATCATATTTTTCTAATTTTTCTACAGGAAACCCCAAATCAATGATACGTTTTTCAATTTCCTTGCGATCTATAAATGTATATCCAAGTTTTTTTGCTAGCTCAGTTGCTACCTCATCGCCCAAAGCTGCCACTTGTCTCGAAATTGCGATAATAGCCATAATTTTCTCCTGTTTTACTTCCTCAAAATTACATGTCGACAATACTTATCAACAAACCATACAAAATGCTACCTTGACATAACATCCTACATATATTATACATGTGGTAGGGTTAAAAAACAAGACTCTTTATAAAAAAAAATTATACTAAGGTAAAAAAAATGGCTAAAAACACAGAAAATCTAACATGGAAAACAAAGAACAAAGAGCTTTTATTAGAAACAAGAATTATGGATGTTAATACACAAGTAGCAGTATCGCCTGAAGGCAATGAATCTACATTTATAGTTCTTGATGCCCCTGACTGGGCAATTATTGTGCCTTTATTGCATCGAGAGCAAGCCTTACTTGATTTTGAAATTGATGAAGATTGTTTTTTAATGGTTTCACAATGGAGACATGGAAGCGAGTGTTTGAGCATAGAATTTCCAGGCGGAGTTGTAGATAAAGGAGAAGATCCTCTTAAAGGTGCAAAACGTGAGCTAGTTGAAGAAACCGGTTATGAAGCCGGTGATATATTTCATTTAGGATCGATTAACCCAAATCCTGCTATATATAAAAATAACCTTCATGTATATGGTGCAAAAAATTTACAAAACACGCATAAACGCAATTTAGATGAAGACGAATTTGTAAGCTTTCACGCTATTCCGGTTCGAGAAGTTACAGAAAACATGGGAAAACCACCATATGTTCATGCCTTAATGGGAACAGCGTTGATGTATTTTTTACAGCAAAAAAAAGATTTTACGTAATTTTTTCAATTTCTAGTATCAATGTTACCGTAGTCCCTATATCTTTGTCACTTTTAACTTCAAGTGTATTTTCTCCTTGTAGCATATCAAGTCTACGAAGCAAATTATTTAAACCGATTCCATGTCCTTTTTTTGAAAACTCAGAGAATTCAGTATTTTTGTGGTCGAAGCCAACGCCATTATCAGTAATTGTAATTATAAGTTTATCGGTCTCTACACAACCACTAATACAAACACTACCCCCTTCTGCGCGAGGCTCTAAGCCATGAAGTATTGCATTTTCAACTATCGGTTGCAATAACATAGCATCGACGCGCACTGCGAGTATTTCTTGCGGTATATCGATTGAATATCGCAACCTGTCTTGAAAACGCATTTTTTGAATTTCAAGGTAATCATGTGTTACTTGTATTTCATCCCCCAAAGTAACCCGCTGCCCAACACCTTTCATTGCATAATGGAGAATACTTGAAAGTCGCCCAATTAAATCATACGTAATTTCAGCACCTTCAATTTGTGACATTGCAGAAATAGTATTAAAGGTATTAAACAAAAAATGAGGATTTATTTGCATACGCAAAAACTTTAGCTCAGTTTCAAATAGCATTGCTCTCATTTTTTCAATAGCAATTTGTTCTTCTTTTAACATATTTTCCATATGCACTTTTTGCTGATCATTTTGTTTTGATACTTCAAGCGCATGAACCATTTCATTAAAAGCTTTCACAAGAATATCAATTTCTGTTCCTGTTTTATGCGGACTTCGGGTTGTTAAATCGCCTTCTTGCACTCTTAAACAACTTCGCGATAAAGAATGAATAGGATCTGCAATTGACTTTGAAAAGTGAAAAGCAAATAGTATACATAGTAATGTTACAAACACACACAACACATAGATTATTTGAGTATAGTTTCTTGTTTGAGCAGTAACTCTCTTTGAGTATAAATCAAATTGTGCTAAATCTTCATTTATTCCCAAAAACACAACCTCTTCTAAAAAAGCTTGAAGCCGCTCAACAGAAGGAACATTTCCTCTTAAATAAAAAGCTTCCTCACCAACACTATATCTATCAATAATTTTTTTTCCATCTTGATAAATTGATCTCAATATTTCATAAATATCACGATATACATACGACAATGGGTTTTCATTTTTTAGCTCCGCGCACATAATAATTGCATTTTTATAGGCATATTCATATTCTAGCACAAAGTCTTGATTGCCTGAATTAAGAAATACTTTGAGTGTTGTAATCATGGTATCTACATCTTGAACAACCTCTTGTAGTTTTGCAGCTCTCAGCAATGTTTCTTGAGACATTGCATTATATGTATTTGTTTGATCAATTGAAAAAACAACAAAAGCAAACATTACAGAGATTATTATTGAAAAGTAAAATAACAATCTTAATCGTAATGATTGGCTATGACTTTTTGTTTTCATAGAACATCCTTCTATAATTTTTAGGTGTTAACCCCACTCTTTTTTTAAAAATTTTTGTAAAATAATTCTGATCGACACAACCACATTTATGTGAAATTTCTGCAATACTCATAGAAGTTTTTTCTAAAAATAGCTTTCCTTTTTCTACACGAGTATTGCTAACATAATCAGAAAATCCAACTTTAAACTCTGTTTTAAATATTTTTGAAACATACTGTGGTGAAAGTGCTAATCGAGAACTAAGATCGGCTAAAGAAATAACACTATTTAAATTATCATCAATATACTTTTTTATTTTACGAATAAGTCCATAATTTTTGTTTTCTTTTATTTCTAAAACCAATTCTACCATTTTCGAAGCACAAGTTTTAGTGTAATGTTCAAATTCTGTAAAATTAACCATAAAAACTGTTTTTCCGATAGGTATTGCTTCATCTATCATTGCAGAATCTATTCCCATTTCAAATAACAGCCTTTTCAAAAAGCACATAAACTGCAAAGTATATTCACGAACAATAGTTAAATTCCATCTATTCTGAAAAATACACTCTAAAAAAAATATTACATCTTGTTGAACTTTTTTATCATCAAAGTTTAATATATTATTTCGAATCTTTTCTTCCATTGTGTATGGATATGTAATATCATATTTTTTTTCGCGGTAATTATTTGCATATACAATTGAGCCGCCTTCTAATTGTTGTGAAATTCGTGCCGTGCTTTCATATATATCTTGAAATAATTCAGCATTATACACAAGCTCACTAATTGCAATTGAAATTGTTACATCCAAAAAGGAAGAAAGTCTTTGCAATATTTCCTTACCTATTAGTAAACTTTCTTGTTGATGATACTCACGTCTTGAATATGTATTTTCCGGAATAAAAATAGGTAAAAGCTGCCCATCAAAATCGCCAATAATACCTTTGCGAAAAAAATTAAATAAATATGAAATTGTAGAATATATAGTACTTTTTACACTATCCAATTCAGTTGACGAAAACACCGCATTGGGTGTTATTTCAAAAAAGTTAACAACAATAAAAAAGCCACTGTTAATACTATATCCCGAATACTCCACTAGGTAATTTAGTCTGGGAGAATCAGCTATTCCAGCAATTAAATAGTGCACTATCTCTTTATCAATAAGAGGTTTTAAAATAAGTTTTTCCATATTGACAGGTGTTTTTGTTACACCTGAAGAAAACTCTTGGTATATGCTATTTAGTTTTTGAGCAATATCACCTGCTTTTAATGGCTTTAAGAAATACCCCTTTGCACCAACATTGATTGCTTCTTGCAAGCACTCAGTATCACTATACGCAGTAATAACCAAAATTATTGTTTTGGGTAGTTCTTTTAGAATTAAGCCTGTTGCGGTAATTCCATCCATAACGGGCATCTTTATATCCATTCCTACAATATCGGGCTTAAGCTTTTTACAGATTTCAACTGCTTGCATACCATTTTCAGCTTCTCCAATTACCGTAATATTGGGACAGTTCTTTTCAACCATCATTCGTAGCGCTGTTCTTGATAGCAGCTCATCATCAACAATTACTATATTCATCTTTTTCCTCGTTTCTAAAAACTTCAAAAAAATCATCATAAAAAAGTGTCAAAGTCTGTACACCATCTTGTATCTCAAATATTGCATCATTCACAATATGATTCTGCGAAAAAAGAGTAATACTTTTTATAATAAAATGTAGAACATTGTATTTTGTTGTAGCAATCTCCTTATGCGTTTCCGAATTAAGAATATTAGGAGCTACACATTCTCCAAGACTATTTTTTAATGAAGAACATAAATTATTATATGCTAATATTTCGTCAAATATAGTACAAGATTTTCCATCTACTACATATCTATAAAAATCTAAAAAAACAGCACAACTAGAGCTAATATCTTCATTACCAGCAATGTAGGCATTTTGGGATGTTTGAATTAAAAAACTTTTAACATAGTTGTGCAAAAAATAATCGCTCATAAAAGACACCTTACATATATTTTATTTAGTATAACACACATTTATTACAAACAAAATAGAAATATTTTATCTTTTTAGAAAAATCATACAATAAAAATAAAGTGTTTTTTTATGCATTTTAACTAAATATTACTATTTTATTAAATTTTTATCCTTGCACGTTCATATGAACGCATATATGATTAAGATAACAAAAATAATTTTGGAGGAATTTATGAAAAAAACGCTTATTACATTTTTTGTATTAATTGCAGCGTTAATGTTTGTTGCTTGCTCAGCACAAACAGAACAAGGAGATGTAGCCACTGCTACTTCAAACGACAGAAGTGATGAACTTTATATTCAAGTATCAGCACTTTCTAGTTTGTCATATTTTTATGACCATAGAATGGGTTGTGAAATGGCAGGAGAGGAATTGGGTGTTCGCACAGAGTATGTTGGCCCTGCAGACTTGGACATGAATGCCATGAATGTTGCTTTTGAACAAGCTATTGCAAAAAAACCTAACGGTATTGTTGTAGTAGGATTTGACAAACAACTTGAACCATCAATTGCAAAAGCAACAGAAGCCGGAATTCCGGTTGTAACTGTAGATGCAGATTTACCTGATTCAGAAAGAATTGCTTTCGTTGGAACAGGAAATGTAACTGCTGGTAGAATTGGTGGTGAAAAACTTGCAGATCTTATGGGTGGAAGCGGAAAAGCAATTCTATTATACAATCCTGGACAAAGTAACCTTGAAGAAAGAGCTCTTGGGTACAGAGAATCACTTAGTAAATACCCTGGAATCGAAATTGTTGGTGTTGTTGACACAAAACAAGACCCAATTATTGCAGCTCAAAATGTAGCACAAATTTTACAAGTACACCCTGATCTAAAAGGGATTGCATGTATCGATGGTTCTGCAGGCTCAGGAGCTTCAACTGCTGTTCGTGAAGCAGGTTTAGCTGGTGAAGTAAAAATTGTTGCATTCGATAGAGACAATGAAGTTCTAGATGCCATTGAAGAAGGTGTAATTTCTGCATCAGTTGCACAACAAACAGCACTTATGCCATATTACGCAATTCAATTATTAATGAACTTAAACGCAAGCAAAGTTGAAATTACAACAGATAATGAAGCTGCAGGAGTACTTGGTGTACCTGCTATTATTGATACAGGTGCAATCATTATTGATGCAAACAACTATCAATATTTCAAACGCAGTTAAAAAATAGTATAACACAATTGTGAACATACTAAATACAAGAAGGGATAATAATCCCTTCTTGTTAAAGGTGGTTTATTCAGATGGAAAAATATCTACTGGAAACAGAACAAATTACAAAAACATTCCCCGGAGTTCGGGCTCTTCATAACGTTTCTATAAAAATCAAAAAAGGTGAAGTACACGCAATAGTAGGTGAAAATGGTGCAGGCAAATCAACACTAATGCTAACTATAGGCGGTATTTATAAACCTGACTCAGGAACAATAATACTTGATGGGGAAAAGAAGCATTTCCATAGCGCAAAAGATGCACAAGATGCCGGTGTTGGAATTGTTTTCCAAGAACTTAGTCTTATACAAGAATTAAGTATTGCAGAAAACATATTTGCAAATCGTCAGCCTACAAGTTTTGGCTTTATTAATAAAAAAAAGCTTATTAATGAAACAAAAAAAAGACTTGAATATTTTGATTTAGGGCATTTAGACCCAATGATGCTTGTAAAAGAACTACCAATTGCAACGCAACAAGTAGTTGAAATTCTAAAAGCAATGTCTTTAAATCCCAAAATATTAATTCTTGACGAACCAACAAGTTCATTAACAGATGTTGAAGTTAAAAACTTGTTTAAAAACATAAAAAAATTAAAAAATGAAGGCATATCTTTTATTTATATATCACATCACTTACATGAAATTTTTGAACTTGCAGACAGAGTCACTGTTTTAAGAGATGGAGAATATGTTACCGATGCTAATGTTTCGGATATTGATGAAGATTTTCTTATCTCAAAAATGGTTGGGCGAGAGATTTTAGATGTATACGGAGAGAGAAAAGAACATGGAGACAATGTTGTTTTTGAAGCACGAAATATATCAAAAAAGGGAATATATAAAGATATTTCTTTTACAATAAAGTCAGGAGAAATTCTTGGAGTTTCAGGGCTTGTAGGAGCCGGTCGTACTGAAATTGGAAGGGGAATTTTTGGAGCTGAACCAATTGATAGCGGAGAATTATACTTGAATGGAAAACTACTTTCAATAAAATCTCCTAAACAGGCAATAGAAAAGGGCATTGGATACATGAGTGAAGATAGAAAGCAACAAGGATTATATCTAAAATTTTCTATTTCAACGAATTTAATTGCAAACAGATTAAAAGACTTTGCAAAACAAAGCTTTATGAGTGAGCGAGATATCAAAAAAAATGCAGATGATAATGTAAATGGATTTAGAGTTGCAACACCATCGATTAATCAATTAGTTGGAAATTTATCAGGAGGTAACCAACAAAAGGTTATGCTGGCTTCTTGGATGGGAATTTCACCAAAGTTGTTAATAGTTGATGAACCTACGCGTGGAGTAGATGTTGGCTCAAAAAATGAAATATACCATTTTTTAAAAGACCTTGCAAAGAGTGGTGTTGCAATAATGATGATTTCATCAGACTTACCGGAAGTATTGGGTATCAGTCATAGAATTGCGGTAATAAAAAATGGGACATTAAAAGGTATTCAAGATGGAAAAACTGCAACAGAAGAATCAATAATGGCTCTTGCCGTAGGTAGCAGTAATTAACACTACATTTTATTTGGAGGAAAAATAATCATGAGTGAACATAAAAGCATACAAAATAATAGTATTTTAAGCTTTTTTTCAAGGCTGGTAAAACAAAGAGAATTCTTTATAGCCGCAATTGATATTGTAATTATCATTGCATTATCAATTGTATATCCAAGAATTTTCCCTACTTTTGCAAATTTACATTCAGTCTTTTTGGGAATATCAATTGAGGTAATAATTGCAGTTGGGATGACCGTTTTAATGGTTTCAGGTGGTTTTGATATGTCTGCAGGATCGGTATTGGCATTTTCGGGAGTTTGTGGCGCAATGGTTTTAAAACTTGGTGCCCCGCCCATCGTTGCTGTTTTTGTGGGAGTTCTTGCAGGTGGTGTAGCAGGTTTAATGAATGGTTTGGTAGTTGCAAAACTTGGAATCAATGCATTTGTTACAACATTAGCAGGATTATCCATTTTTAGAGGATTAACTTTAATTTTAACACAAGGTTTAAATATTAGTAGCCTAGATGATTCTTTTAAAATAATCGGACAAGGCGAGTTTTTATCAATACAGAATCCTATTTGGTACGCACTTATTCTCATAGTAATCGGAGATATAGCACTTAGAAAAATGAAGTTTTTCCGCCAAACATACTACATAGGAGGGAATGAAAAAGCTGCTCGCCTATCCGGTATTGATGTAGATAAAATTAAAATTCTTTGTTATATGTTTGTAGGACTCTTAGCAGGATTTGCAGGAATTGTGAACACAGCTCGATTCGGATCAGCATCTGTAACAGCTGGTACAGGTCTTGAGTTACGTGTAATTACTGCAGTAATTATCGGAGGAGCGTCACTACAAGGTGGTGAAGGAACAGTTCTTGGTGCTTTCTTTGGATCATTACTTATGGCATTAATTACAGCAGCCTTAAATATGATTGGTGTTGATGTATACTGGCATACATTTGTTATAGGTTTAACACTTTTAGTTGCGGTATTAATTGACCAATATGCAAAAGCACAAAAAATTAAATCAAAAAAGAATTCGGAGAGATCAGTATGACAAGTTATGAAAGAGTAAAAATGGCTCTTGAACATAAAGAAGCCGATAAAATCCCATTTGACCTTGGGGCAACAGTTTTAACAGGTATGAACATAGGACTATATGAGCGCTTAAGAGATTTTTTAGGTCTACCAAAAGTAGAGCGCCATATTATTGATACAACACAACAACTTTCATATATTCATGAAGATGTAATAGAACGATTAAAAGTAGATGTTCGATGTGTTGACCCGCTCCCACCAAACGATAAAGGATATACCGTCGCCCCTCATCAAGATGGCAAACATAGCAAATTTATAGATGAATGGGGAATTGAGTGGAAAATGCCTCTAGAAGGAGGACATTACTACGATATGGTTGGGTTTCCTTTAGCCGATGCTGAAGATTTTTCAGATTTAAAAGACTACAAATGGCCAAACCCTGTTGACCCCGGTCGATTTGATACTATGAAAAGTAGAGCCGATAAATTTGTTTTTGAAAACAAGCAAGCCTATGTTTTAGGTAGATTTTGCGCCGGCATATGGGAAATGGGATTATGGACAAATGGATATGAAAAATTCTTTTGTGATATGGCTGTTAATGAGGACTATGTACACAACCTATTAGCAAAGGTAACAGATTTAAAAATGCAATACTGGGAAAAAGCACTTGAAGAAGTAGGCGAAAATGTACTTATAGTGTCTGAAGCAGACGATTTAGCAACTCAAATTAGCACTCTTATTTCACCAGAAATGTATAAGGAACTGGTGAGCCCATATCATAAAAAATTATATGACTTTATGAGAAAAAAGGCAAAAGTACCAATTCATATTTTTTATCACACTTGTGGAGCTGTTAAAGAACTTATTCCTTGTCTTATTGAAGAAGGTGTTGATATTCTTAACCCAGTACAAGTTTCTGCTACAGGAATGGACACAAAAGAGTTAAAAAAAGAATTTGGAAAAGACATTACTTTTTGGGGTGGCGGTATAGATACACAAGTTATACTTCCAACCGGAAGCGTGCAACAAGTTAAAGATGAAGTAAAACGTCGTATAGAAGACTTAGCTGTTGACGGTGGCTTTATTTTTAATACAGTACATAATGCCCAAAATGATGTTCCTGTTGAAAACTATTATGCGATGTGGGAAACATTGCAAGAATATGGTTTATATAAATAGCACAATCACTTCTTAGACAATAAAAAAGGCATTCAGTTTACTACTGAATGCCTTTTTGCTAATTAATTACTCTTGTACGCCGTAAGTATCATATGAAACATTTGGTGAGTAAACACCATCTCTTATTTCACCTGTTAAGCTTGGTATGTACATTTTCATACCAGGATGAATTAAATCGGCATTATCAGGATCACTCATATCATCTTTATTTGCTTGATAGAGATTTTCCCAAAGTAGTGGGTTATTATAAATATAAGGTTTACCGGAAATATTCCAATAACAGTCTTTTGATTGAGCCCAAGGGGTAACAACATAGTATTCAGGAAGAGGTTTAACTTCTTTTATACCATCAAGAGCTGCCAATGATTCCTCTGCATATAGTGTTGCAGTTGCCCAGTTTTCTAAATCATATGCTAAAAGCGCATTATCTAATGCTTTAGATCCGGTTTCAAATGCCATAGGATAATATACATCAGCACTGATGCCACGAGCATACACCACCCTGTTTCTTGCATAAATGATACGTGTGTTAGCTTCGTACTTTGCAAGCATTTCTGATACGTAAATTTCAGAAAGTTCTGCATTTTCCTCTGCTAGTAAAGAATACTCAACTGCATCATCATATTCACCTGCATCAAACGCTGCTTCAGATTTTATTGTGTATTCTCTAGCAAGTCTTTGGTACTCGTTATCTTTATAACTTTGCGCATTAAGTGAAAAAATAGTAGCGCATAATAAAATAATTGCTATTATAAGTATTTTTTTCATTATTCACCTCCCTGTGTGCTTTCTTCTGCGATGGGAGTAAGTGATTCCACATCTGAAAGTGGTACAATTGTATCTGCTGTACTTGCAACTTCATCAGCATCTTCTAAACGACGTTTTGCTCTATCCATTGCTTCTTGTGCAACTCTTCTTTTTTCTGCTACTGTTTCAAATACAACAGTCATTGATTCAGTTGCTACAGAAAAGTTATTATATGCATTTTCAGGTTTTTCTGAAAGTAAATCGGCATCACCTTGAGTAAAAAATACAACTGCATTGTTATAGTTTGATTTATCGGCAACACCTGCTTTTATTTCATCAGCTTGTTCCTTTACACCTAAAAACTTTTCTCTTTCTTCATTTGCTAATGATGAGAATGCAGTGTTTAAAACTTGCATATAAGCATCTGAAGCTTTTTTAACTTCATCATAAATTGATTTTCCATCTGCACCAGAATTAAACAAGTCGAAGGCTGTTTGAGATGCGAGGTTTGCTTCAGCATATTTATCTTCATTGTATGAAGCAAAGCCCATTTGTGCAATTCTAGCATCAGCCTTTGCAGCAAGAGCTGCTTGCTCTAAAGCTTTATATTGATATAAAATATCATTTGCACTTTCATTAAAAGCTTTTTCATCTCCACCCGCAACATATACCGATTGTGCTTCAGTTGCAGCTACATCAACTACCATTAATTCATCTGAGAAAAATTGCTCTGCACCAGCTGCTATAGCCATTTCGCGAGCTTTTTCAATGTCTGCTATTAACTTTTCATTTTCAGCGACTAATGAATCTTCTGTTGTTTCTACCGGTTCAACTTGAGGAACCTCCGTTGTGGTCGCTTCTGTTGTTTCTACCGGTTCTTCAGGCGGGGTATTACAACTTGTTAAAACAAGCAAGGTAATACACATTGCTGTAATTATCAATTTTTTCATCCAAGACTCCTTGTATAATTTTTAAATGTTAGAACTGCAATCTCTAACTCAATAAACAATCTTTTAACAAAACATACTTCACTACAAATATGTTTTTGTTAGTTTAAAGCAAAAACTTAAAACTATACATTATATTAAAATATTCTACGTTTATTTTACCGTATATTGAGAAATAATGCAACTTTTTTTTTATTTTTTTAAAAAAAAAGTTTTAAAATCGAAAAAAAAGACTATAATATATATATACTGTTTTAAAATAGTAATACAAAATTTTTGGAGGAAAACTATGGAAGGCGATTTTACCTTTAACGTTGAAAAAGAATTCGGAACTATTTCTACAAGCAAAGCAGGATGGCAAACAAAGCTTACAAGTGTATCATGGGCAGGCAGAGAAGCTAAGTATGATATTCGTTCTTGGTCTCCTGATGGTGCAAAAATGAGCAAGGGTATTTCATTAACAAAAGAAGAACTTAAAGCATTACGGGAACTTCTAATAAGTATAGACTTGTAACTCTCTTCCTTTTTTTACCACAAGAGAATATAAAAGTTCTTGCAAGGCAATTTCTTCAATTGCATGCCCCGTACTTCTAATTGCCATGTCTGTTTTAGAAAGGAGCGATAAGCATAAAATTGTTTCTTTAGCGCTCCAAATCTTTGCTGCCATGGCATATTGACTTTGCATTTTTTTGCTTGAAAAACCACTTGTTTTTAAGTCAAAATCGGATGGATACGATTTATCATGAAGATTGTGCCACGCTTTTAATCGCCTAAAACAATGTGTAAGCGCTGCAATAAACTGAACATATGAAGATTCTTTTGAGTTACGTATATGCTGAAGTAGTGTTAATGAAAAACTGAGCCTATCAGAAGGATTTTTTTGAGTATCGCAAAGAGCTGCAAAAAGCGTAAAAGGAGACTCTTCTCTTGAGTGACTGAGAACGGTATCAACATCATCTACGGTAATGTAATGACCTTTTTCAAAACACAGTGAAAATCTTGAACACTCACTTCTAAGGGTTTCGGTATTATTTTCTACAAGCTCAAGAATAGTATCAATTGCATCTGCTTCAATTGAAAAACCTTCTTTAGAAAACCAGTTTTTTAACCACTCTGTTTTTTGATTTTCAAACATTTCCCAAAACACTTTTTTATTTTGTTTTGGAACAAGATTGTCGATTTTTTTATCAACTGATATTTCATCTGAAACTAAGACAAGCCATGACGTTTGTTCGCTTTTATCTTTTTTCTCAAGAGCGCTTGCCCAATCTGAGAGCAATGCAATATCTTCTTTTTTCTTTACTAACTCAAGTCCTCGAAGAATAACCAAACGACCAGCTGAAAAAAGAGAGCCATTTTTTAAAAGCGATAATACTTCAGATACTGATGTTTCATTAGCGTAAAAAACATCCTCATCTACATCGCCTAATTCTTTTTTTATTAATGAACGTATTTTTTGAACTTCATCGTTTTTATTTCCTATTTCAGGACCTAAAAATAGCCAAAGTGGAATAGTTGTTGAGGAAGCCATTAATAATTCCTTATTATATTGGAAAGAACTCCCAGTATGCGAACATCTTGACAATATATAGGTTTATAGGCTTTATTTTCAGGTTCAAGGCGAAAGCGAGATGATTCTTTAAAAAAGCGTTTAAGTGTAACCGAATCTTCTATGAGAGCAACAACTATTTCACTATTTACAGCCGTATCTTGTTTTCGTATGAGCGCTAAGTCGCCGTTTAAAATGCCTACTTCAGACATACTATCACCCTTTACATAAACGGCAAAATACTCATACCCCGAACTAATCATAGCTCCCGGAACGGTAATAGATCCGGAATGATTTTCATCACAAAAGACAGGTTTTCCTGCTGCAACATTTCCTAAAACAGGAACTGTGCAAATTTTTTTAGAATCGGTTATATCGTTACTGACAAGAAGTCGAAGAGAGCGCGATCGCCCCAATGCAGGAGCAAGATATTCTTTTTTTCGCAATGCAGAAAAATGATCTTGAACTGCTTTAATTGAAATTGAAAAATGCTCTGCTGTTTCCCGGACTGTAGGGGGGCAACCATGTTCTTCAGAAAAGATAGTAATAAAGTGTAATATCTCTTGCTGCCTGCTAGTCAGTATTTTCATGAAAAAAAATTAATCCTCTTCGAATTTTGTGTCAAACAAATTACAAATTGCTGCTAATGCATCTTCTTCATCAGACCCTTCAGTTCGGATTATTATGGAACTATTATATGCTGCAGCCATTGTTATAACACCCATAATAGATTTTGCATTAATTTCCATTCCATCTTTTGTCATAAAAACTTCAGAAACAAATTTATTTGCAGTTTGTGCTATTAAAGCTGCAGGTCGTGCATGAATCCCTGCTCTGTTTTGTACCATAACGGTTTTTTCAGCCATATCTAACTCCTTCGTATCCCCGTAATTGAGGTGTTTTTTTTATTAATATATATCTTCTTCGCCATAATAAGAAGATTGAGCCTCTCCACTTTCTATCCATCGCAATACATTCTGATTAAAATCGCGTGCAGAATGATATCCCATTGATTTTAAGCGCTCGTTCATTGCCGCTGTTTCCAAAATAATTGGTATATTTCGCCCAGGTTTTACCGGTACTTCAATCATTGGAACATTAACACCTAAAATTTCTTCAGTATTTTCTGCAGTTCCTAAACGGTCATATACTTTTTGAGGATTCCACTCTTCAAGTTTAACCAACAATTGAACTTCTTTTTGTTCGCGAATTGCCCCTACCCCATATAATTGTTGTATGTTAATGATTCCAAGGCCCCGAATTTCCATATGGTGACTTATCATTTTATTAGGTCCACGTCCAAGTAGAATATTACCGTTAACACATCTAATTTCTACAACATCATCAGCTACAAGGCGATGCCCTCTATGTACAAGCTCTAAGGCTGTTTCGCTTTTTCCAACACCAGATGAACCGCTAATAATAATGCCAATACCGTAGACTTCAATAAAAACACCATGAATAACTTTATGTTCTGCAAAAATATCTGAAAAAACTCGTAAAATTCGGCTTGAAAAATCTGTTGATGCTAATCCTGTTTGAAGAATCGCACACCCTGCTTCTTCGGCTATATCTAAAAATGCCTTTGGAGGATTGATATCCCGTGTAAAAACACAACATGGTACTAGATACGTGAAAAACTCTTTAACTGCATCCAAATTACCGTCTTCTACCAATTTGGCAAGAAAGGTGCTTTCTCCTTGTCCAAATACTTGTACACGCGCAAAACCAAAAGAATCAAAGAAACCCGATAATGCAAGCCCCGGTCTATTTAAATCGGGAAGTGTAATTGTTCTTGAGAGTCCCTTTCTTCCGCCAATACAATGCAAATTTAAAGCATCATGTCCTTGCAAGTCGAGACTGAGAAGATCTAAAACAGTAAATTTCTTTTCTTCAATCATTATATAACTATACACCGAATTTGGTTTTTATTCAATCGTTTATGGATTTTTTTTTATAAAAAAGGAAGGAGTCATAACCACTATAAAAGGTAGTGAACGTAGCGAACAACAGAAAAGTATTCTTTGCGCTACCGGGCGAAGCGGTATCCTTTTGCTCCCTGTAGGGACATGGCTTGCCATGTCGTCTAAAAGCAAAAGATTCAAGCGGAGCACGGGGCGGTCGAAGACCGAAGCGCCCCACACACCGTATTTGTAATTCGTAATTTGAAATTAATGTTGTATTTTATCTTTTTCTTTTTTAACCTTTTGGTCAAGCACATCGACTAGCTTATTAAGCCCTGCTTGAAACTCATAATCCTCTGCTGAAACATGTGCAACAACACCCCATCGAAAATGAATGGTGCTTTCAAAAATATATTTTTTATCTTCTTTAACCTTGAATGCTAAATCGGTAATTAAATCATCTCCGTATTTAATTCTTTCAAGTTTTTTTTCTACGAGTTCCTTTTGATCTTGGTCGAGGTCAAATCCAATTGCGTTAATAGTTGTATTCATAGTTTTCCCTCCTTATGAATTGCTATAATTATATTATACACCATGATTTACAATCGGTCAAACGAAGATTCTATATTTAATTCTCCTCGATACTTAGCCACGGTTCGTCTTGCTATTGTAATTCCTACCTCTTGGAGTTTTTCTACAAGTTTTGCATCCGACAATTTTTTTTCACCTGACTTTTCGTGCTCTTTTAAAATGAGTAATATTTGATGTTTAATTGATTCTTTTGAATCGTTTGGCTTTTCACTACCCTTTTCTTCTTGATTGTTAACTGCATTTGTAAAAAAATATTTTAGTTCAAATATACCCCAATCGCACTGAAGATATTTTCCATTAGCAATTCTAGATATTGTTGTTTCATGCATATCCAATTCCACTGCCACATCTTTTTGCCGCAATGGAACCAAATGCCCTGGACCTTTTGCAAAAAAATTGTACTGTTTAGCAACAATAATTTCTAAGGTTCTATATATTGAATTTGTCCTGTATGATAGTGCTTGTATAAAGTGCTTCGCCCCTTGGACGGCTTCAGTAACAAACTGGTAATTTTCATCTGATTTATTCTTTTTTTCGAGGAGTTCAGAATATACATCTGAAATTATTATTTCGGGTAGACTTCCTTTTAGAAATTCAATTGCAAAGCGAGCATTTTGTGTTTTTTCGGTACTATCTATTTCATTCTCTTCTTTTTTTCGCACTATAACATCGGGTATAATATATTGTACGGTTGAATCGACGGGATTAAACTCACTTGCAGGATATGGCTCAAGAGTACGAATGAATTCTAGGGCTTGTTCTACTTCTTCAAGAGAACATAAAAGCCCTTTATCATTTAGATATTTTGTTATTAATGGTGGGCGTTTTTTTTCTAGTACCGCAAAATGGTTTTTTAATATTTCGTATGCAAGAGTTGTACAATATCCTTGTACCTCAGCTTGAAACTGCAAACTTTCTTGCACATTTGAAAAGGCAATTCCCAATGGATCAAACGAGCGTACTACTGAAAGCATTTTATCTAAAGATTCGCTTGTTTCATGCGGAAACAGAAGTATATTTGGTGTTGCCGTAAAAAAACCATGATTATCGAGACTTTGTATTATTCTTTCTCCTAAGCTTTTTTCTTGTTCAGAAAGACTTAATAGTGATAATTGAAAAAGGAGATGTTCTTGCAGGGACTCTTCGTGAGCTTGAGTGTTTTCCAAAAAGGCCTGAAATGTATCACTTCCATTTGTAAAACGGGTAGCATTTTGAATAGGAGCATTTCTTATTGACAAATCAGCATCACGTACTATTTCTATTGCAGGATTTTTTTCTGCTTCTTGGTACACCCTATCACAAAGCTCTTCAATTGGAAGCCGTAATAGTTCAATAGACTGAATCATTTGCGCAGAAAGTCTAAACTGTTGTTGCATGTTTTGAGAATAATTTAACTTTAAATTAGGCACAAAATCTCCTATAATGTATACTGTAAGTATAGCATAGTATACTAGTTTTCGATATACTGTCTATATGAATTTATTAAAAAAATACGGATTATCAATACCAAAAGTACTTTTACCAAAAAAAGACATTAACTTAAAAAAATGGTCGGTTATAGCTTGCGATCAGTATACACAAGACACTGAATACTGGAAAAATGTTTCCAATTTTTCAAGCGGGAGTCCTTCTACGTTAGATATTGTCTTGCCTGAAGTATACTTAGGGAATAGCGAAAAAAAGGATGAATATATACAAAGCATTCACAGTAAAATGAATGAATACCTTTCAAAAGGTGTTTTTCAAAATGAAATACATGGATTTATGTACATTGAAAGAAAAACTGCTTTTAAAAGAACGAGAAAAGGATTGGTAGTTTCTATTGATTTAGAAACATATGATTGGAAACCCTTTTCAAAAAATCTTATACGAGCAACAGAGGCAACTATTATTGACAGGATTCCTCCTCGTGTGGCCATAAGAAAAGGGGCTTCACTTGAAAGTCCTCATATTATGCTTTTAGTAAACGACTCAAAGCGAGTATTAGTTGAAGCCACTGGCGAATCTGTTTCAAAAAACACACCTACCTACGATACAGACTTAATGCTTAATGGTGGCCATATTACCGGTTGGGAAGTTTCTGATGATTACAATTTTAACAAAATAAAACAAGCCCTTGAAATTATTGCAAAAGACAACACCGAAAAAGATGGCTCTGTCTTTATGTTTGCCGTTGGAGATGGCAATCACTCACTTGCAACGGCAAAGGCTGTGTGGGATGAAGTAAAAAAAGATTGTAAAGATGTAGAAAATGCAAACGAAAGGTTTGCCCTTGTTGAAATAGTAAACATTTTTGATGAAGGTTTAACCTTTGAACCAATTCACCGTGTATTGTTTAATAGTGACAAAAATAATTTTGTAAACTTTGTAAAAGAAAACTGGAATGTAGAAATACAAACATTTGATACCTTTGAAGAAGTTGATTCTTACATAGAAAAAAACACATCTTCTTTTGCAGTAATTAATACTGAAAACAATAAAACAGCATATACCTGCATAACAACTGACAAAAAAGGCCTTTTAGTAAGTCATTTACAACCACTTATTGATGAGTTTATAAAAGAGAGAACCAGTGATGATATTGATTATATTCATGGAAGCGATGAAGTTTGCCGTTTAGCACAAAAAGATTCTACTTTATCTCTTTTTTTACCACCAATTGATAAAGATTCATTTTTTGACACCATTGAAACAAACGGCCCCTTACCACGAAAAAGCTTTTCGATGGGTGAAGCCGATGAAAAACGATTTTACATGGAATGTAGGAAGCTAATTAGTAATTCCTAATGTCGAATTACTAATTGATATTGCATAAAAAAAAGAGTTCAGCTACTGATGTAGTGAACTCTTTTTTTTAATTGTTTATTTTTCAAATACTAAAAACAAATTCATTTCTTTAGTAAAATCAATTACAATTTGTTTTTCAGAAACAGTTGCTTTATACCCTTTTTCTGCAACGACATTTTTTACAAAATCAAGACTTTCGCAAATAAAGCTAAGCCCTACATAGGAGCTTCTTGCCATATCAACATCAACTCCAAAGACTTCTTTATATTCTGCTACAGTACCTATAACAATATTATCGGCAATGTGCTCTTTATCTGCTGTATCAATAAAGGTGTCATATTGTTTTTGAAACTTCGTTTCCAAAACCTTCGCATCTGCATCATTTTCTGCCGCTACATAAATATTTGCAAATCTATTTGCGGTGTTTGTATGAATATGACGTTCTTTTTGATACATTAAATCAATAGTTTTATGCTCAACTACACCAAGCATAGTATAAGGAGTTTCTGCATTGGTAATTTTAAACCATTCAAATTTAGCAT
>CAYJJW010000020.1:0-20623 GCA_964370555.1 uncultured Treponemataceae bacterium
TTTAATAACGATGCCGTATTACGTGCCTTTGAGCAAGTTGCAGGTATTAAAGTTTTTAGACCTGATGTAGCAGGGCTCATGGGAGCTTTTGGTGCTGCTTTAATAGCTCTTGACCAATGGATAGATGTAACAGAAGTTCCACCTGGATCAACAGATGAAGAAAGGGCAGAAATAGAAAGAAAAATTAAAGACGGTGAGTTTAGATCAGGCATTGCAGACTTAGAACAACTTGAAGCATTCCATGTAGATTTAACCTTGCAACGTTGTAAAAAATGTTCAAATAATTGTCTTATGACCATTAATACCTTTAACACAGGAAAACATGTAAGAACATTTATTACAGGAAATAGATGCGAAAAAGGTGCAATGCTCGATACAAGCGACACTAAAAATCCAATCGGAAAAATTGTTGATGCATCGAATGCTCAAAATACTGATGGTAGTGATGCTGTTAAAGAAGGAGCTCTTCCAAATCTTTATGAATGGAAGTATAAACGCCTCTTTGCCTATCGATCCCTTTTGCCACATGAGGCAACGAGAGGTGATGTTGGGTTATTACGCGTTTTAAACACGTACGAAAATTATCCTCTTTGGCATACTGTTTTTACACGACTTGGCTTTAGGGTACAAATATCACCTCGCTCTAGCCGTGATGTATATGAAAAGGGATTAGAAACAATTCCGTCAGAGTCAGTTTGTTATCCTGCAAAAATTGCACACGGACACGTTACCGCATTAATTGAAAAAGGCGTAAAGTTTATTTTTTATCCTTGTGCACCGTATGAGCACCAAGAAGATCCATCTTCAGGAAATCACTATAACTGTCCTATTGTTACAAGTTACCCTGAAGTTTTAAGAAATAACGTTGATGAACTTAGAAAAGACGATTCTATTACTTTTATGAATCCTTTCCTTCCAATTTATGATAAAGTTCGTTTAACAGAAAGACTTCATGAAGAACTTATTAAAAACTTCCCCGATATTACAATGGCAGAAGTAAAAAAAGCTGTTTCAGCCGGTTGGAAAGAACAAGAAAACTTTAGAAAAGAAGTACAACAACAGGGTGAAGAAGCCATTGAAGAACTTATTAGAAGAGGCGCTTCCGGTATTGTTCTTGCAGGGCGCCCATATCACTTAGACCCAGAAATTAACCATGGTATGCCAGAACTTATTGCAGGTCTTGGTTTAGCGGTATTAACAGAAGACAGTGTTGCTCATTTAGGGTCTTTGGAATTACCTCTTCGTGTAATGGATCAATGGACGTACCACAATAGATTGTACCGAGCTGCAAACTTTGTTTCAGATATGCCAAACCTGGAACTTGTACAAATTACCAGTTTTGGTTGTGGTCTTGATGCGGTAACTGCCGATCAAGTTGAAGAAATATTAAAAGCACGTGGAAAAATGTACACGCTTATAAAAATAGACGAAGGGTCAAACCTTGGTGCTGTTCGTATACGTATTCGAAGTCTTATTGCGGCTGTTAAAGAACGACACCGTCATGGATATAAAGCTGAAGTTCGCTCTGCATCCTATAAGAGACAAATTTTCACAAAAGAAATGAAAAAAACGCATACTATTTTAGCACCGCAAATGTCTCCTATTCACTTTAGGTTAGTGCAAAAAGCGTTTGAATACTCAGGCTTTAATTTTGTTATTCTTCCTGAAGTTGATGCCTTAGCGGTTGAAACAGGATTAAAATATGTAAATAATGATGCATGTTATCCGTCTATCTTAGTTGCGGGGCAAATGATTGCAGCGCTTGAATCGGGTGAGTATGACTTAAATCATGTAAGTTTACTTATTACCCAAACCGGTGGTGGCTGCCGTGCTACAAACTATATTGCATTTATACGCCGTGCCCTTGCCGATGCAGGATGGCATCATATACCGGTTATTTCGTTAAGTGCAAATGCTTTAGAAACTAACCCTGGTTTTAAAATTACGCCGCCACTTTTAGTGCGTGCTATGCGCTCAGTAATGCTTGGAGACCTTTTAATGCGTGTGTTGTATAGAACTCGCCCTTATGAAGCACATCCTGGAACCGCAAATGAAATGTATGCTAAATGGAATGGTCGAGCGCAAAAGGTGCTAAAATCGCTTTCTCCAATAAAGTATGATAGATTAATAAAAGGTATCGTAAAAGACTTTGATAATCTTCCGTTACAAGATATTAAAAAGCCTCGTGTTGGTGTTGTTGGGGAAATTCTTGTTAAGTTTCATCCAACGGCAAATAATGATATTTTTAGTACCATTGAAAGAGAAGGTGCTGAATGTGTTGTGCCAGATCTTGCAGACTTTTTCTTTTATACCTTTGCAACAGGTATTTTTAGGCATAAAGAACTTGCCTTCCCTAAAAAAACAGAGCGGAATGCACGTCTTTTTGTATACGTATTAGAAAAATTTAGAAGGACAATAAAAAAACAATTAGCAAAAAGTAAGCGTTTTGACCCACCAAAATCTATTTATGATTTAATGGAAGGTGTTGATGATATTGTTCAACTTGGAAACATTACCGGTGAAGGTTGGTTCTTAACAGCAGAAATGGTAGAACTTATTCAAGAAGGCGTGCCAAGTATTGCTTGTGTACAACCTTTTGCTTGTCTACCAAACCATGTAACCGGGAAAGGAATGATAAAAGAATTGCGTGATAGATATCCTGAATCAAATATAGCAGCAATCGACTATGATCCGGGGTCAAGTGAGGTAAACCAACTTAATCGCCTTAAACTTCTTTTAGCAAATGCACCTGTAGGAAGGCACCCTGATGAGAAGCATGCATAAGCCAAAAAAGCTATACTATTGTTTTGTGCTACTATTCTTCTCAAGTACTTTTGCACTTTTTGGGCAAGATGTTTTATATCCTGAATCTTCAGGTGTGCGCGAAAACTTAGTTGCAACATGGTTTATGCAGGATATTTCTGTGTTACGTGAGCAAAACACTGAAATTTTTCAAAATGAATTAGGAGAGTATTTTCTTGTACGTTGTGAAGAAAAAGATGGCTTAATGGAGATAATTCTTGCTCCCTTAGTTTTGCAAACAGTAGATGTACAAGATTTTAGTATTCAAAGTGAGGGATCTGCTTCAAAGGCAGGTTCCAATAGCTCGACTTTAACTATCGAAACATGGCCAAAGGATGGTTTGGGTAGTATTATCTTATACCGTGATGTTATTACCGGAAAAAATGTAAAAATTCGATATTATTTTATGAATGACAGAGAAGTTTTTTTAGATTTTTTTCCGGGAAAGGAAAAGTCATACGCTAATTTTTCAATTTTTGGGGCTTTAGTTGCACATAATGCACCTGTTCCGGTACCCTTTGAGTATTTTTTTACCGCATCGCTTAATGATATTCAAAAGCTTACAAAAAATATTTTACCGTGGAAATATGTCGATGTAACAGATACCGTTTATGCCGATTCAATTCAAATGGTGCAGGTAATTAGGAAGTATCTTCCCGATGCGCAAAAGGCAAAAATGTTTTTATCTGATACAAGCGAATACGATTTTCTCAGATGGATTATTGATGGATTAGTATTTCCTCTTACGGGAGGGCGACTGTATGAAGAGCCGTTATTTGTGCCTACCGTTGAGCCTGATTTTATGATTCCTGAACGCCAAAATACGCATAAAAGTTTTGATTTTGTTAGAAATTTAGCAGCTGCATCAATTTCGGCAGGTACTTCGCTTCCGTATACTTATAATTCATCCAATGCTGATGTAAAAATTGAGCCATTTTCTGTTATCACAAACAGTGATGGTATAACTGAACGGGTTAATTTTGTAACAGATGTGGGCTATCAAATATCTGTAATTAAGCCTTTATTATATTTATTAACAGCCACAGAAGAAGATTTATTTTATCTTGGGGCAATTAGAGAATTGAAAACATCAAGCGAAGGTGGAAGAAATTCTGAGCAGTATTATTATAACAATGCAGCTGCCTTTTTTTCTTGGTTTGACTCGAATGGAATGTTTCATGTTTCTGTATTTGAAAATGGGGCAGAGTTTACGTTGGATCAATTTATAGATAAATATGAAAATGCTTTTGTATACCTTGTTAAGGTAAAACCTTCAGTGAATTTTTTTCCTGAAGAACCACCTGTAATTGAAGAAGAAAATATTTTAGAAAATGCTGATCAATAGCGTCTAGTTGAATGAATTATTTGAGGGTTAGCAATGAATAAACGTTGTATTGTATTACTGGCATTGATGTGCTGCATAAGTTTGTATTCGCAAAGTTATGAAACAGAGAGTTATTCTTTTTCGCAAATAAAAAACTATCATACATCGAATGCGTGGTCGTTAGTTATTGAAAAAAGTAATGCTTTTTTAGAAAGATATCCTTTTTCTCCATATGAAACTGATATTTTATTTTATACTGCTGAAAGTTACTTTTTTCTTGACAATCTTACAAAATCAAAAAATCTTTTTGAAGGTATTTTGTTATCAGAAAAAACCGATGAAAATATCATAAAAATGACTCAATATAGACTTGGTATTCTTTTGTCTATGCAAGGTGAGCATGAAAAAGCCTTATCTTATCTACATACATTGGTCGAAAATCCTTTTGAGGATGATAAGGATAAAGAAGTATTATTGTACAGTGCTCAATCACTTTCTGCTTTACGAAGGTTTGATGAACTTACTATCGTAATAGAATATTATATTAAGCAATATGGTATTACGGTTATTCCCCCTGAACTAGAAGGACTTTTAGGTGGGCTTTGGCTTGGTATGGGTGTAGAAGCCTTTGAAGGAATGCGCTTTACAGAAGCTTTAGAATATTTTAAACGAGCAGATTTACAAAAGGTTGGGGGAGAAGAAAGCCCTATTCACTTTGAAAAGTCCGGTTTATATCAAGCTGCAATTCACTATATATTGAACAATTATGATTCTGCGGTATCTATACTTGAAGAGCGATTACAATTTGAAAGTATTACCGCCTTTGATTATACAGCCTTTTTAGCACTTATGTATGGAGAACAAGGTGATTTTCGTGAAAGCGAAACGTATGCAAAAAAAGCTTTTGATATTTTTGAATCTTCTCCAGAAACTTATACAAACTTTGAGCTTTTAGAAAAATCTTTGTATTGGTATGCCGTGAGTTTGTATGAAAACAATGCATATACAGAAGCCTCAAGAATTTTAGATTCATTAGATGAAATTACTCATGCATATTTTAATACAAAGACTTTAGATAATGAAGTTCTCCTTTTGTATGCACAAAGTCTTTATAAAGCAGGCAATACCGATAAGTCTTTAGCACTTTTTGAAAAATACTTTCCTACATCAGAAGAAAGGGTAAAGGCTTTGTTTTTATCCTCTCAATGGCGATTGGGAGTGGATGTTGCAAGTAAAACTGAAAATACATATTTACAAGGTTTATCTCATTATTATCTTAGAGATTGGGATGCTGCACAAAAAAGTTTTTCAGCAGTATTACAGCAAACTTCGATAGAAAAAGAAGATTGGCTTGAGTATTATTTAGGTTTATCTTTTTACTATGGTGGCGATTATTCTGAAAGTTTAAAAGTTGTAGCTGATTTTATAGAATCAAATCCTTATCATGCAAAAATATGGGATGCTTATTTAGTGTGTTCAATTTGTGCATTAGAAATGGGAATGACAGAGAGAGCAATTGATTATAGTTTATCAGCAGTACAAAGTGCAAAAACAAGTGAGCAAAATTACATTGCATCAGTATTTGCAGCAGAATTATATATGGATGAAAAACGCTATAGTGAAGCAAATAAAGTTCTTATTAAGTTTTCAAATTCAAATGATGCCCAAAGTATAGATGCAAGAATGCTTTTAGCTCAAACATATGCAGAAATGGGAAATATCCAACAAGCAGATAATGAACTAAAAAAAATTATCACTCAGTTTTCTTCTAATCCTCTGGCAAGAGAAGCTTCTTATAAAAGAGGAGAGTTATACTTTGAAAACGGTGATTATGCAGAAGCTGAAAAACTATTTAAAGAGTTTCGCTTTTCATATACAAGTGGGGTGTATACAGATTTTGCATTGTACTTTGAAGCAGAAAGTAGGGTAATGCAAGATGATGTTAATGGAGCAATATTATTATTTACAGATTTAGTAAATAGATATCTTAATAGTAGTTATCGTTTTGCATCGCTTAGTCAGTTAGTATTACTACATCGCAGTTTGGATGAATATGGAATAGCGTTAGAGCAGGCATTGGTTGCTCGTGATGAGTATCCAAGAGATTTTGCAGCATCTCGTCTTATTTCTCAAATTAACGAGCTTACTGTTCTTGCGAGTGGTACGGATGATAGAATTGCAGAACTGCAGTTTTCATGGGAAAGAGCTTCTAAAAATGAAACGCCTGAAGGAAGAGCAATTGGTTATGAGCTTGCAAGTCTTTACGTGCAAAACATTGACGAAAAAGATACTGGTTTTTCACTATTACGCGATTTAGATCGTATATTGCAAAACACTGGTGAACATGCTTTACATTCAAGTGTACTTGATTCGCTTGCAAAGTTTGAGCGAGAACAAGGTAATTGTGCAGATTCTGCCAGTTATTATTTGAAAGAGGCAGAAGTGCTTGCCATGATGGCGCATACTGAAGAACAATCTGCAAAAGCATTGTATGGAGCTATTGAAGCGTTTGATTGTGCTGGAATGATCGCCGATGCAAACGCAGTATACAGTGAAATGGTAAAAAAATATGAAAATACTATTTGGTTTACAAGAGCACAAACTATATTAAATATACAGAACTAGCGGATTATCTTTTAACGAAGGTATTGTAGCAGGTTAAATGAAGGAGTTATAGTAATGAATTATAGAAAATATGCAGCGATAGTTTTAGGAGTGTTTTTTACACAACTCTTAGTTTCACAAGAAGCAGTGCAAGAAGCAACACAAGTTATTGCTGTTCCTAATGTTAGCACGGCAATAGGCGGGGAAAACGTATCAATTGACGAGTCTGCCGTTCCAGACTTTTCATTGATTCTACCTGAACCTGAAACCGATTTTTTATTAACGCTTGATATTCTTGATGCAGATGAAAGTGTAACAGCAGATGCAGAAACTCTTGTTGAAAAGGAAATGGCTACATTGAGTTTGGAAGGAATAGTGGGCGGTGGATACCCCGGATACTTTCTTGGAGATATAGATCTTAGTCAAAATAATGAAAAAAATCCATTTAAAGTTCACTTTTCGCATATAACTCAAAATGGACTTGGCACTCATCTTCCATCAGCAGGCTATACCAATAGTGAAACCTTTTTATTTGGAGAATCAACATATATATTTAGTGATCAATATGCATTGAATATGAATGCCAGGTACGAAACAGGAACCGTAGGATTGCAAAATAAGAGTCCTTTGTTTTATCTTAACGCTCATCAAGTTGTACATGCAAATGTAGGATTTGATATTACAACAGCTTCAAACTGGAACATAGGGTTATTTGCGAATGGAGAATGGATGAATCGGTATTTGGGGCATAAATCTGCAGTTTTTGCTGATGTTCAATCCGATAGTGATGCTTTTGCAATTACAACAGGTTTATCGTTTGATAGAGAGTTTTCAAAGCTGGATTTTTTTACTACGCTTGATTATGGTTTTTCTACGTTACATAATGATATAGCAAATAGGGTAGGGTTTGATATTGGGCTTGGTGTTCCAATGCAAGATGTTAGTATTGACGCTTCGGTAGGTATAATATATGAGCAAGATTTAAATCTTCCGGTGTTAGTTCCTTTTTCTTTGTCTTTTTCATATAATTCACCTTCTTTGGAATTGTCTTTGTCAGGCGGAATGGCTAGTGAGCAAGTAGATTATGTGGGTTTACAAAAAAAATATCCATTTACTGATATAATTGATACTATTACAGAGCAAGCTCAATGGTTTTCCGCATTTGATTTTAATATGCCATTACTGAAGCAATCTTCAATTTCTGCAAAGGTAAATTTTGAGAAAACAGCATTTGACCAAGGATACCTATTGCCTGATTTTGAAAATGAAAATAGTGTAACAGGACTTTATCCCTTTACATTACAGGATGCAGTGTTTTTTGACACTGACCTTAGTTTCACAACGAATCATGATATTTTTGGGTTTTTAGCCGGTTGGAAAGCATCATGGTTGGATGTACTTCCTGAAGAAAATGCTCAAGAAGTATATGTTGCAGCATCTGTTACTTCAAAAAATGATACGTGGGGAGCACAACTTTCTGTAACGGAATCATTTTTAGAAGATTATATGCCTAATATTGGTTTAACAGCATTTGCATCGGTGTCTTCTATGTTTCAAATAGAATTGCGATTAGAAGATGTTGTAAAACTTGTTAGCAGTGAAGATAGAAAATATGCGGGTAAATATGTAACCGATAGTGGTTTTGTTGGTTTATTTGCTAGGTTGTATTTATAGATTGGAAATTATTTTTAGGAGAAATAATGAATGTCGAGGCAAAAATATTGCCTCTCCATTCATTTTTAAAGTTTGCATAGCAAACTTAATATTATAGGAGAAACAAATGTTTGAAGTATTAAAAAGTGGCGGATTGTTAATGATTCCCATTTTCTTGTGTGCATTTGGCGCAACGTTTATTATTATTGAAAGAATGATGTATTTTGTAAAACTGGCAAAAATGGATGAAGGATTATATAAAAATATCCATGCCTTTTTAGCTCAGGGAAATTTTACTGCAGCAGAAAATTTATGTTCACTAACGCAAACTCCCGCTGCAAATGTATTAAAAAAACTTATTCAATGTAAAGATTATTCTGCAGATGATATTAAAGAAATTGCTACAAGTGAAATGTCTCGCCAAATTCCACAAATGGAACGATTTTTAACATCACTTGGTACAATTGCAAATATTTCAACACTTTTAGGTCTTCTTGGTACCGTAACAGGAAATATTGGTGCTTTTGGCGTTTTGGGCGATGCGGGAACAATGGGAAATCCTGCAATTTTGGCCGGCGCTATTTCTGAGGCCTTAGTAACTACTGCATCAGGGCTTGCCGTTTCTATTCCTGCAATTATTTTTCATAACTATTTAGCCAATAAAGCTAATAGAATAATAATGACAATGGAAGCAGAAGTTTCTGACTTTACGATGAGATTACAAGGAAGGATGAAATGATACTTCGTCGAAGCAAACGGGTAGGAACACAGGTTGATCTTATTCCAATGATTGACGTAGTGTTTCAGCTTATTTTATTCTTTTTGGTTTCAACTACGTTTATTCAACTCCCGGGTATAAGTCTTACCCTTCCTTCTTCCTCAACTGCGGATGCAGTAGAAACAAAGGGTATTACACTCACCGTTTTAAATGATGGAAGAATGTGGCTTGATGATACAAGTATTACAAAGGATGATTTAGACGCAAGGTTATTTGCCATTCAAGAGGAAGAAATAGCGCAAGGAAGAGATGTCGATTCCTATTCTGTTCGTTTAGAAGCCGATGAGCTTGTTACTAATGGAACAATTGTTGAACTTTTTGATATTTTTAGAAAGAATGGGTTTCTTTCAATACATTTACGGACTAAAGAATGACACAAGATAGAGTTGCATTAACGACAACTATCAGTATTTGGGCTGTATTTTTAATAGTAGCCCTATTTCTCCCAATGCCTAAACCTGAAGAAAAAAAATTATTTGGGGAAATGTCTATACGTTTAGAGCCGTTAACTGAAACACAAACTGAATCGATGCAAAGAGAAAGTACAGAATCTTTTGAACAAACAGAAACTGCAGAGGTTGCAACTACAATGGAATCACAAGCGCCAGTAAGAGAAGTGGAACCTGTAAAAGAATCTGTAGTTCCTCAAGTTCAGCAAGCGAGCGTAGCTAAACCGACTGAAACTCCTCAGCCTAGAAGAGAGCAAGTGCTCGCCAAAAGTATAGAAGAACTTATGGCAGAGCAAAATAATCGCACTCAAAGTAATGCACAAAGAGAGTGGTCTGATGACATTTTTTCAAGTTCAAGTGCTGTTTCTTCAACTACACAATCTTCATCTACTCAAGCAGCAAGGCAAAGTACATCAAGCTTATCAGGATCGGCAGCAAGTTCTGCATCCTCTGCAGCATCAGGTGTGGTTACAGAGGGAGAGTCTGCAAGAAGTGGTGTAGCTACAGGAACGGTATCTTCTCAAACATCTGATTTACTTTCTGGTATAGCAAATGCACAAAGTGGAAGTACTCAATCTCAACAAAGTACATCTTCATCAAGCTCGACTCAAACAAGCACTTCATCACAAGCTGTAACTTCGGGATATAATTTTACCTTTGAGGGAGAGCAACGACGGTTAATATATCCTACAAATCCTGTGTTAGTTATTTCTCCTGAAAATCAACGGCTTGTTTCTGCAAGTAGGGAAGTTACTGTGACGCTAACTGTTTCTGCAAATGGCACAGTTTCTCCTTCTTCGGTTACCTTTACACCTTCTGCACTCGTTCCATCCCCAATACAAGGTGAATTACGACAACAAATTGTAACATGGCGTTTTGAAGAAGGCTCAAGTAGTGGACAAGCAAGCTTCTTTTATAGTATTATAGTGGAATAAATAATTATATAGGATTACTAATGGACGGCATAAAAGCTATTGCATTTGATATTGATGGAACTCTCTATCCCGATAGACGTTTGTATTTACGTTTAGGATTATATTTTTTTAGAAATTTTAAGTTTTTCTATTATTACAACAGAGTGCGCCATATTTTACATAGAACGGCAGTGCTACCTGATTTTTTTGAATATCAAGCAAGACTTTTGGCAGAAATGATGGGTATTTCAGTTCAAGAAGCTCACACAAAGATTTACACGGTAGTATATTATGGGCTTACACCTTATTTTGAAAAGGTTAAGCCGTATAAAGGCGTAGAAGAAATGCTCATTGCATGTAAAAATGCGGGGTTAAAGCTTGCTGTTATGTCAGATTTTCCGCCTGAACAAAAAGGTGATTTATGGGGATTAAAAAAATATTTTAATGTAATTTTAGGCTCTGAAGAGTGTGGAGCTTTAAAACCTTCTGCATACCCTTTTGGTGTTTTAGCTGAAAAGCTTGAACTCAAGCCTGATGAGATATTATATGTTGGAAATAGCATTAGAAGTGATATTGACGGTGGTAATAGAGCTGGGATGAAAACAGCCTTTATAATGCCATTTTGGCGTAAAATTTTCAATAAAAAGCTCAGAAAAGCACATATTTCTTTCAAAACCTATCGCCAATTATGTGAAATTGTGTTACAATAGACGTATATACTAGACTTTTTGTGTGCTTTGCAAAAAGTCTAGACGACTATTTTCATTGGGTGGGATACGATGATTGGTGACATAATTGTTATTGTTGTGTGTTTTGGATTGATACTTGTTTTTCGAGAAATTGATAAACAAAATCGTTCCTTTGAGAAAATAAAAAAGTTTTCAGATAAAATTCTTGCAGATTTTGCAGAATATTTTAAAAATCAAAGTTCTCTTATAAAGAATTCCGGGGTTGAACTCGATGTAAAGCAAACGCAAGCCGTTGCAGCAGTAAAACGGTTTGAAGAAACTATCGCCGAGTTTGAAAATCGAAGTAAGGAATTAAACAACAAAATTAGTATAGTCTCTGATATAGAAAAGCGACTTGAAGTATATGATAAATCCTTAAATGATTTATTTGAGATGACAGAACGTGTTGAAGAGAATTTAGAAAAAATACGTGTTCATTCAAATCTTGTAAATAAGGTATCGCATCAAATTGAATTGCATGAAAAACAATTAGGTAAAATAGAAGAAGATATTCCTACTATAATTGCAGATTTAGAAAAACGCAACGAAGAAAAAATGAATGTTCTTGGATCTGACTTTTCTACCTGGGTAGAACAGCGAACATTAGACTTACAAACACTTGCAAATGCAGCAGTTGATAAAAATGAAATGTTGCTTGATGAAATAAAACAGGTGTATGATCAATCTTATATTGAGGCCACTAAAAAAGCAAATAGCTTAGAAGATGAAGTTTTTCAGCAATTAAAAGAACAAACATTACAACGAAGTGAAGAATTTGAAGCAATTATTCAACAAAATACAAACGATTTAAATGAATACGTTGAAAGGGAACGAGAACTTCTTGAAAGTACGCTTACACAAAAACTTTCTGAGGTAATAGATAATCAAGAAGAAAAAATACATACTTCTATTACCCAACATGATGAACTCTTTGCCCAAAAAATAACTGAACTTGGTAGCACAATTGACGAAAAACTTCAAAATATAGCGGAGCAAGTAAACAATGAAATTACACGCCAAGCAGATGAACTTACCGTCTTTGAATCAAATTTTACACGGGCGCAAGAACTTGTGCAGCATATGGATGAAGCTGTAGTTGCAAAGCAACAAGAAACACAAGAAGTTGTGGATCGTTTGCAACAACAGCTTGAATCAAATGCTGGTGAGTTAGCGAATGTATTAGATGAAAAGGTTAATAATCTTGAAAATGAGTTTAATACTATAGTAAATACCTTACATGAAAAAGTATTAAAAGAAAATAATGAGAAGACAATAGCATTTTTTACAAGTTTAGATAACCATATAAAAGAAGCAAGAAAAGATGCAGAATATCGTTTAGAGCGATTAAATGTTGCAGGTCAAGATATTGATAATCTTGAAAATAATTTTAGAAAACTTATGGAAATAGCAGAGCAACGTGTTAATTCAGATTTTGAAGTATTCAAGGAAGAAGCAAATAAAGCTCAAGAAGACTTTGAAATACAAGCAACTGAATCCTTTAATAAAGTGCGAGAAGGGTTAGAAGCAATTGATGATGAACTTAATACCTTGAAAACAAGTGCATATGAAAATGTATCAGAAAAATTGCAGATTTTTGAAGATGATTTCTTTGCAGATTTAACAAAACGAAGTAAAGTTATGGATGAGTCATTTGATGGTTGGAAACATAGTTTTGAAAGTCAGTTAACAGAGCTTAGTGCTAATCTTGAAAATGATAGGCTTGCAACTGAATCGAAGTTTGCAGAAGATATGAAAGAGCATTTAGCTTTGTCTCAAGAGCGCTATAGAGATCAACTTGCAAGGCTCGAAGAAAATATGAAATCTACAGAGTCTCAGTACGCAGAAAGATTGCAAGAAATTGAAAATAATCTTCGTCTCTTTATTGATGAACAAAGAAATGAAATTATCAATGCAAAACAAGATGCAGAACTTAACTTTAAATCTGAGCTTGAAAATCATGGTGAGGCCACTGCCGATAAACTCAAACGTTTTGAACGTGAGCTTTCAAATCAACTTGGGCAGTTAGAGCAATCTGTGTCATCAACACAAGAGGAAACAAGTAGTTCCCTTGAAAGCTTATTAAGCGAACTTACTTCATGGCGAGAGCGTCTTAATACTCAATTCCAAGAAAGTAGAGATTTATATACAGAAAAATTTGAAACCTTGCAGCAAACTGCAAATGAACAAATATCTCAAGTAGAACAAACATTTTCTGTAGATCTTGGAAATTACATACATCTTGTAAAAGAAGAAAGAGAAAGTATTGGCTCTGATATTAATGAGTTAAAAGAACAAACACAAAATTCACTTTCTATGTATGAAAGTAGAAGTGAAGAAATGCTAGAAGAGTTTAGAAAGTCATATGAATTAATGCTCGAAGATACTCAGCGCCGAATACGAGGCGAAAACTCTGATGCAGAGCAAAAAGTGCGTGCATTAAAATCTATGGTGCAAGAAGTTCGCCAAGAAAGTGAAGAAATGCAAGAGAAGATGGTGTTAAAGATTCAAAGTGAAGCAAACCTTCTTACAATGAGTATGGATGATATTGATAAGCGATTAAAACAATTTGTTGCTCAAACTCAATTGTTTGAAAAAACTGAAGAAATGAAAAATGAGCTTGAAAACAATATGACTGATTTACGAACTCAGCTTACTCGCTTTGAAAACTTTAAGCAAGTTACCGATAGTATTGAAAATCAATTTTCTAAAATTAGAAAGCTTGATGATGAAACAATTACCAGAATGCAACGTTTATCTGCAGAAAAAAATCGAATTGATGCATTAGAAGCAGATTTCTCTAAACTTATTGCATTATCTGGTTCAATGGATCAAAAGATTTCTGAGCTTCAAAGTACCAGTGATGATTTGCAAATTCTACAAGTAGAGATTAGAAGGTTTCAAGAAACTCTTGGTGATATTTCATCTCGCTACGATCGCCTTGAAAAAAAGAATCCTGTGCTTGATCAAACAATGGCAGAAATTGACAAAGCCTTTGGAAACCTTCGGGAACTTGAAGACCGCTTAGCCGCTTGTGCTCAAGAAACTATGGAAATTCCTGACACAGTAGAAGTTTTAAAACGCGATATTACAAATTTATTAAATAATTCTCAATCTATCAATGATGTTATGGATAAAATACATGACCTTGAATCTGTGTTAGGGGATACTTCTAAAAAAGTTGAAGATGTTGAGCGTGCAAGAGATGGTATTGTAAAGGTTGAAGGGCGTTTAACTGAAATGATTAAAGAGGCAAAAGACCAAGTTAATCTTTATAAAACAGTAAAAGAAGGTGGCGGGAAAGTCGACCCTGGAGCTCCCCCAATAGCTGTTCGTGAAAATGTAATTAAACTTTCACATCAAGGCTGGAAACCTGAACAAATTGCTCAGAGTTTAAATCTTCCGCGTGGTGTTGTTGAATTAATTTTAGATTTTTATGCAAGCCAAAATAGGTAATAGATAAACACCACGGTTTTATACTGTGGTGTTTTTTTTGCCGTTATGTTTTATGCCAAAGCCATTTCACTCATAAGCTCTTTTCGAACCACTTGCAAAATGTCTACATCCCGTACGGGGTCTGCAAGTCCTAATGTAAGGTAGCCGGATTGTTGTATGCCTGTTACTTCTCCAGGGCCTCTAAGCCGTAAATCTTCTTCTGCTATAAAAAAGCCATCAACACTTTCATGCATTACTTTTAGCCGTGCTTTTCCAAGTTCTGAGAGTTTGCTTGAGTATATTAAAAAACATGTTGATTGTTCGCTTCCTCTTCCAACTCGTCCTCTTAGTTGGTGTAAGGCTGCAAGTCCAAAGCGTTCTGCATGTTCTATAATCATGCTTGTAGCATTGGGAACATCTACACCTACTTCTACAACGCTTGTTGCAACCAATACTTGTATTTTATTATCTCTAAAGTCCGTGAGAATTCTACTTTGTTCTTGCTCATCAATTTTTGAGTGTATAACAGCGCAGGTAAACTCAGGGTAAACGTGTTTTGATAAAAAGTCGTACATTTGCTCTGCCGATTTTAACTGCGTTTTATCGCTATTTTCAAACTGTAATGTTTCGGCTATGTGTTCTTCATCAGCTTCGGTCTCTGCATCTTCTATTCTTGGATACACAAAATAGGCTTGATGTCCTTTTTGTAATTTTTTTCTAACTGCTTCATAGGCTCTTGCTTCATTTCCTTGTCTTGTTAAGTGAGTAACAATTGGTTTTCGCCCCTTTGGCATGGTGGAAATTGTAGAAACATCCAAATCTCCATATACGGTAAGTGCAAGTGTTTGTGGAATAGGTGTTGCACTCATCATTAGAACTGCAGGAGTTGTGGGGTAGGGATTATTTTGGGAAGCAAGTGATGTTCTACCTTTGTCAATTATTGCATTCCTCTGTACAACGCCGAATCTATGCTGTTCATCTACAACTACAAAACGCAAATTATTATATTGTACATTCTTTGAAAAGAGTGCATGGGTTCCGATAATTATATCAATGTCGCTATCTTTAAGAGCTTTAAGAAGTGTTGTTCTTCCTTTCGTTTGTATATTTCCTGTAAGAAATGCTACGCTTACTCCTTTAGAATTTGATCCTATCAATGGTTCTAAAAGCTTAGCTGCATTTTCTGCATGTTGTTTTGCTAAGATTTCTGTTGGGGCGAGTATTGCACATTGGCCTCCCCAGTCAACTGTTCTAAGACAGGCAAAAAAAGCAACAAGGGTTTTTCCTGAACCTACATCCCCTTGTAATAATCGTGCCATTTGAAATGGTACTTTTTTTTCTTTTGCGGGGTCAATAAATCCTGCGTCGAGTTCTGCATTCAATTGAATTATAACATTTATTTGATCTTCGGTTAGCTGAAAAGGAAGTCTCTCGTAAAGAAGTTTTTGTCTTGGAGAAAAAGAGCGTACTAGATGTTGTTCAATTGTTTCATTTTCTAAACGTTGTTCATGAGGGAACGGGGCCAAAATACTGTTCTTTTTTCGCTCTTGAACTCTCAGTAAAATGTTCCTTTGAAAATTGTATAACTCTTCAAAAATGAGACTTTTTTTTGCTGCTAAGGCAGCTTCAATATTCTTAGGATTATGTATTTCATTAATTGCTTCAGTTTTATGATATAGATTATATTTTTCATACAAATTTTCTGGTAATTCATTTTCAATACCGAGTGAGTACTCTTTTAAAGCTTGTAACATTGCTTTTCGCACTTGTCTCTGTCCTAAACCTTGTGTTAGAGGATAAATTGGGAGAACCACGCTATCGGGAAGTGTTTTTCCTTGAAAGTTTTCTAATGTTCCATTTTTTGTTATACAGATTGCATCAAAGCTTGAGCATTGTAGCTCTCCTCGTCTAACTGAAAAACTCCCCGTTACGCTTATAATTGAGCCAACCGGTAAACTTTTTTCAAAAAAAGGCCTATTAAAACAAATAAGAGAGGCAACCGTGTTTAAGTCTCTTATAATTATTTTTAGGGTTTTCATCCGCCCAAAGCCAAACCATTCATGACCAATAACTTCTACAAGTATGTGTAGTTTTGAGTGTTGTGAAAAACTTGAAAGTTGGTGAGTTTTTGTTCTATCTTCCCAGTCGCGTGGATAATATGTAAATAAATCTGCTACGGTAAAAACATTTACATGTGAAAAATGTCTTGCGAGGGATTCTCCCACTCCTGCGATATTGGTTATTGGAATTTCAATCTCTCGCAATTTCATAAAGTGTGTGCTTATTTACATTAAAAAACTACTAAGCATAGATACTGCAAAGCCAATGCCATATTGTAAAATAGCTCCTACTGCAAGTAAAATCATTAGTGAATATTTAGGTTGTAAAAATCTATTTTTTGTAAAAAGAGGAATTACTTTTTGAATTACAGGATATACTAATTGATCAATACTTTGCCAAATTTGCCCTTGGTTCTTATTTAAGAAAGTAGCAATTAATCGTACAAGAACTATAATGTTAAAAAAGGTAAGAAGTGATGATACCACAGACCAAGCCATGCTTACGATAATTGCAATAATTGCTAACAATGAAAAATGCCTTGTAACTGCGATTTGATTTAGTACGCTCGAAATAAGCATAAGTACTGCAAAGGCAAAAATAGGAGAAATATCAACTCCGTAACGCCTTAAAGGGTTAAATTTTCTAAAAATATTTAGCCATGGGTCTGCAATTTGTGAAAGCAACCTTCCAAAACTTGAATAGGCAAGTGAAGGTACCCATGTAATAAATACCCGCACAAGACATACGAGCATGTACACTGAAATGAGAGAGCTTAATGTTGACATAGCCAAAAATATAAAATCCATATATAAAATATACTAAAAAGTTTACTTACTGACAAGTGTAAACAAGAAAAAAAATATATTTTGTGTAGTTGATTTTTGTTACTTTAAGCGTAATTTATTTGCTTGATTTTGCATAAGAAAAGGATTAATGAGTCCTAATGTTAAAAAGGTAAGAACTAAATACAACACTGCATTATCTTGTGCTCCCAGTGCAGCAAGACGTTTTCCCGCTGCATATTGCCAATAAATATGATATATTCCCAAGCTAACAATAGAAACAATTAAGTGTGTTGCTCCGCTAAAACCTTTTCCTGTTCCCCTTTTTAATGAGTTTTGAAAAGAGCAATACCAGTATAAGCTGTAAATTCCTGCGGTAATAAGTGTAAATAGTATCATTAAAGCGATGTTTCTCTTTTTCATTATCATTCCTTGTAAGTAAAAATAGTTTAGTGAGTTTATTATAGCTTTATGTTGGTCATTGGTCAAGTAAAATCAACATGGATTCGTTTAACTCACTTGCTACACCCCATAGAAAAGGGAGCAAAGCAAGTAATTATTGGCAAAAAATTAAGTGGAAACATAGATTGCAACAGGGACTCGTTTTCCCCACTTGCTACACTACATAGAGCAGGGAGCGTAGCGAGCTACGTTGCTAAACTAATGGCTAAACGAGTTTTGAGCTAATCACTTATCTTCGAAACCGCAAAACTCGATAGGTAAAATCGACACGGATTCGTTTAACTTGCTTGTTGTACCCCTTAGAACAGGGAGCGTAGCGAGCTATGTCGATTTTACCGTATTACTCCAGCCAAGCATTTTCCACTATCGGGCTTTCTAATAGTCTTTCTAAAAAATCTTCCGAAGAGGGAACTGCTCCCATTCGTTTTGGCCTTATAGTGTATTTTTTACCTACATTGTTTATATGCATAACGAGAGAACAGCTTCCTTCAACACCTTCTAAATATTCTTGAAGTTCTGTTAAACTTTCTTTACCACTTTCTTGTTGCGAGTTTAGTGAAAAAAGAATGTGTACCTCTTTAAAAGACTTTGATTTTAAACCGGTAATATCTAGTAATTCATCTACTAAAAAAGATGGCTCGCCTCGAGTTAAATCAACCTTTCCCGAAAATGCTAAAACTGCGTCATCTGCAATTCTACTTCGTACCACTTCCCATAGTTTTGGGAAAAAGGTAATATCAAAACTTCCATCGGTATCTTCAAGTTTTGCAAAAGCCATTGGTTTACCTTTTTTTGTCATAATGGGGCGAAGACCTTTTATTGTTCCTAAAACGGTGTATGCTTTGTCTGGAGTTGCAAGTTCTGCTTTTTTTGAGGTAAGTGTTACCGAGCGTTCAATAATATTTTTATATTCATCAAGTGGATGGCCTGAGATGTAAAAACCAATGAGTTCTTTTTCGATGCGAAGCTTTTCTAAGTGTGGCCAGTCTTCCATTTGCTCAAACACAAAGGGTGTATATTCAACTTCGTCAACGTCGCCAAAAAGACTTACTTGTCCATTTGCTTTATCATTTTTTATATTAACCATATATTCAACCGCTCTTTCCATATTTGAAAGGAGGGTTGGGCGGTTTTGTCCGAGTTTATCGTAAGCCCCTGTACGGATAAGAACATCAATTGCTCTTTTGTTTACAGTATGCAAATCGACTCGCTCTATAAAATCCATAAAGCTTTTGTAAGGACCGTCTTTTTCGCGTTGTAAAATTATTTCTTCAGCTGCAGCTTCTCCCAAGCCCTTTATACCGGTTAAGCCGTACACAATTACGCCGTCTACAACATCGAATACTTTAGAAGAACGGTTTACATCCGGTGGATCTATTGAAAGCCCCATAGAGTGGCCTTCTTCAATGTATACAGGCAGTTTATCGGTACTTGAAATTTCATTCGTTAAGTTGGCTGCGATAAATTCTGCAGGAAAGTTTGCTTTAAGGTATGCTGTTTGATATGCAAGGACAGAATAGGCTGCGGCATGGCTTTTATTAAATCCATAGCCTGCGAACGGAATCATAATTTCAAAAATTTCGTCTGCCTTTTCTTTAGTAAAGCCGTTTTCAATGGCACCTGTAAGGAATTTTTCCTTTTGTTTTTCCATTACCTCTTTTTTCTTTTTACCCATAGCACGACGTAGCTCATCGGCTCCACCGAGTGAATAGCCTGCAATGCGCTGTGCTACTTGCATAACTTGTTCTTGGTATACCATAACGCCGTATGTTTCTTCCAAAATATCTTTTAAGCAAGGGTCGGGGTACTTTATAGTTTCAGGCTTGAACTTTCCTTCAACAAATTGGTCAATGTATGCCATTGGTCCAGGTCTGTACAAGGCATTTAAGGCGATTAGGTCGTCAAGCTTTCTTGGTTGGGCTTGTTTTAATACCTTTTGCATACCGGCACTTTCAAATTGGAATACGGCAGAAGATTTTCCCGCACAGAATAAATCATATGTTTTTTCATCTTCTTCGCTTTGCTCTTTTGTAGAAAAGTTTTCAAAGCCCGCTCTTTTTCTAATGATGCGCTCTGCGTGTTTTATAAGTGTTAAAGTTTTTAAACCTAAATAGTCCATTTTTACTAAGCCACAGGGCTCAATAATATCCATGGTGTATTGAACGGCTACTTTTTGTGTTTTACCGTCTTTGTAAAGTGGACCCCAGTCGGGTAGTTCACTTCTTCCAATTACAATACCCGAAGCGTGTAAGCTGGTATTTCTGTTTACATTTTCAAGTTTTAAAGCAAAGTCAAAGAGTTCTTTGTACGCTGGATTCTCGCGATATTCTATAAGCTGCCCAAAATCAGGATGGTCTGCATCTGGTGGATCAAAGGCATTTTTAAGTTTTACCTTTGGGCCTTCCGGAATAAGTTTAGTAATCATGTTTACTTCGCTAAGTGGAATATTCAAAACACGCCCGACATCTTTTATTACTTGTTTAGCTTTTAAGGTACCAAAGGTTACAATGTGGCCAACTTGAGGGTCTCCGTACTTTTCACGCGTATATTCAATGACGCTTTGTCTTCCTTCATAGCAAAGGTCAATATCAAAGTCGGGCATACTTACACGTTCTGGGTTTAAGAACCTTTCAA
>CAYJJW010000021.1:0-389 GCA_964370555.1 uncultured Treponemataceae bacterium
TACTTTTGTCACCATCTATATCTGTTACAGATGATAAATAAAGCCCATCATATTCATAAAAAACTGTTTTATTCTCAGCTACTTGTAGTTCGGTTAAAAATCCATTTAATCCATACACAAACTGTATTTTTCTTCCTTCAGGACTTTGTATTGATATTAGTTTTTTTGTATTATTGTCTCGAACATAAAGAGTTTCATTACCGTTTTTGTCAACATCTTTTTCGCGCAAACCCCATTTATCAAACCAAATTTCTTTTCCCATTTTTTCTGAGAGAATAAATCCTTTTTCTGTTAAACTATCCTTCCCATCTTTACTTACAATTTTCATGTATTGAGCTTTTTGCCTATCAGTTGGAATCCACTCTCCATTACCTACATACTCAAATACG
>CAYJJW010000021.1:399-20444 GCA_964370555.1 uncultured Treponemataceae bacterium
GTTAGCTCCATTATGATAATAATGAGTTGGTGTATATGCTGTAATGACATAAGAGTTTAGTTCAAGTATTTTTTTTTCGATATCGACTTGCGATTGTAATTTTTGGTAGGTTCTATTCATATCATCATATTGCACTTTTATTGCACTAATTGCAGATGCTGCAGATTCGTGTTTTGTATATGGGTCTAAATTTTTTAATAGAACCTCTAATTTTTGCATTTCGTGCTTAATAGATTGCGCAAAAGTACTTAACCCTGCAGTGCTTCCTCGAATAAGACATGAATCAATAATAGATGCCCAACCTTTTCCCATTGCATACGTATTTTTTGAAGAACTTGTATAAGTTCTTTTAAGCGTTAACTGAGACAAGGTTCCCATAATCGCAAAATCATTTTCTGTATGAATAAAAGCGCCACTTGTAACTAAAACAGGATCTCCTTTTTGCGTAGCTTCTTGTTTTTTTCTGTTTTCTTCAGAAATGCTATTAAAATTTTGCTCAGCAACTTCTCTTTCTGTAATTAACTCTTGTATTTTTGAGTATGATTCTCCTGCTTCCATGGCTTTATCAAGTGCATCATTCGCTGTTTCGAGAGCCTCCTTTGCCTCAATTTCTTCAGATATAGGGACTGTGTTTATAACTACATCATTTCCAAAGTCTTTATCTATAGTGTTATCATTTTTATTCCCATTAGAAGAGTTTCTGTCACTTGAAGAATTTTGTTCCGTTGCTTCCTGATCTCTAAAGTCTTGTTCCATTTCGATCCATGCATCTCTAGCATCACTGAGCTCTTCTTCTCTCGTTTTTGTAGAGCTATTAGAATTGCTAGAAACAGAAGAAGAGTCACTGTCCCCTTTGTTATGTACCAATATACCATCCTTAAAATAGGTATGTGTATTATGAACATGCACATAGGTATAAAACACATGTAAGGTATTTTCAGTATAAATATTCTTAACAGTAACCCATGTTACTTTTTCATTTTTAAGAAATAATACCTTATCTCCTTTTTCTAAGAATTGACTTCTAACCCAACCTCTTTCCATGGTATACACAGGAAGTATGCTTGCAAATGTTACCTTTTTAAAGTTTGATAAACGAAGGCTAACTGGGTACGCATACAATTCCTCTATTGCATCATATTCTTTAGTAACAAGCTGTTTTTCTATGATATCATAACTCATAACAGTTTGTTCTTTTTTTTCAAATGCAAATTGCCTTTGTAAAATTACAATTAAAACTAACCATACACATAATGAATATTTTACTTGTTTCATAAAACCTCCATTTCTAGGATTATTGTCCTAGAGTAGTAAAATTATGCAAAAAGCTCACGCCTTTGCATCCCAACGTTTATAGCTTGCATTCTGTAAATAGTTATTAAAAAACAGTGAAAAATAATAAATCTAACAAAGATATATTTTTAGTAATTGATGGTGGCCAGCCGGTGCAGTTTTGCACAAAATTTATAGATGTAGTAGATAGTGGGTTTTGGATATATGCCGTGGGAAACAATGTTTCAGGCACACCTTCATTTTTAAATGAAATAAAAAAAACTGAAACGGGGACAGATTTTTCAGAAGAAAAAACTGCAGCCGAATTTAAAGATGTTTGCAAGCTTGTACTTGCATTTTTTAGTACATTTTGAGTAGCAGTATCATTTGAAAAGATAGCTACATTTTCTGAGACTTTTTTACTCAAATCTCCAATATCTAAAAACATATCAGTAGGATATGTTGTTGCTTTATATGATATAATGTTAGAAAACAAGAGATTTTTTACTTCTTTTTGTTTATCAATAGAATCAATTTGTAAAGCTAAAAGACTTGTAAAATTTTCAAAGTTTTTAATTAAACTTTCAACCTGTTGCAGTTCTATAACAGTGCTTTCGCTTTGAGTGCTTATAGCAGTTATAAAGCTCGTATGCGATAAATCACTTTGAAGAAAAGAAGAAAAAATATCTTTGTAATTCCAACCAGTATTTGGGAGGACTTTTCCTGTTCCCGCAAAATAGGTTGCCTCATCTTTTAAGTCCCAAAGCATTTCTATTGTAGCGCCAAAAGAAGTATCCAAGGCAATAACATCAAGCTTCTTTTCCCCACGTCCACTTTTTATAGCATATTGTAAATCGCTCAGTGACATTGTAGAATTAGTAAGAGTATCTGATGTTATTGAGCGCCAACCATTTCCATGCCCCCAAATAATTAAGGCATAATTTTCAGATTCATAATGTTCATATACAAATTGTAAAAAGCTTTTTAATGTATTAGGATTTGCCATATCCAGCTCGGTTGGAACGCCTTGTTCTAATGCAAGCTCTTGAGAGCTTAATTCTTTTGAAATTATAATGCCATTATCACCCCCTTCATCTTTTGTAATTTCCAACAATCGAGTATCAGCCCAGTCTCCATTTGTACCGTCAAACCCTATACTTCTATCAAGAAGGCTTACTATACGTATGCCATTGTTATCAAAATCAAATGTTTCAAGCTCATTTATGTCCTGTATTGCATTTGCTTCAAGGTTATTATCAGCTGCCATATACATCATTACAGTCCATTTACGAGGAGGCTCAATAGGTACTTCTTCAACTTCATTAGAAAATGCAATTCCTTTTCTAACATAATAGTCACTAAGATTTTGTATACAAGAAGATAATATAATACTTACTAGTAGTAATAGAATTGTTTTCATAGGCCACCTGGCATCCAAGCCCCGTAAGGATCAGTCCAAACAGAGCCGTCGTCATATTCAATTTTTGATATATAAAAGAAATCAACAATAAAGGGTTCTGTCGGAATCTGATGTACATAGGAATCCAAACTAAAAATAATATCGTTTGCAGCATTTGAATCAATTACCTGCATGTAACGAGCGCTAATAACATTATTACCGGGTAATGGGCTATATTCCCCGCTACTATCAAATACGATAAAACTAAATTTAAAATTATTAACCTTTTTTTCAGTATTATTAAAAAAGGTAAAGTGAATTCCAACAAAATCATGTGCATTTTCAACCTTTCCTATTTTGCACTCAGGCTCTGTAATAGCATAAGGAACAGCATCCATGTGCATACAACCTGCCAAGCTTACTACAAAAATAGGAAACAACAATAACAATGCATTACTTTTCATAATTCCTCCTAGTATTTATTTTTCCGTCTTGATTTATGTAAAAACTAAGCTCAGTACCATCACTTTTTTTTACACTCCCAACCTTTGTTTCAATAAGATAACCATGTTTTTCTTGAACAAGCTCTTCATTTTTCATTGTTTTTTCTATAAAAAATCTACTTTGCTCATTAAAAAGATTTTCAAAAAATGTCATATCAGTATTTCCAATACCATTTTTAATTTGAATGTATGCACTAACAGAACCAGAGCCTTTATCACATTTAAAAGAACAGTGTTGCAATACTTTTTTGTTTTTTACAAAATAGGCATTTACCTGCCCATAAAAACTAACCCACTTTGAAACAGGAATTGAAAATGTATATATTTGTTTATCCCAATCTTCTTCTTGTATAAAGCCTCCATGCAATATGATATTTTCTCGAAATAATGAGTTTTCATAAAAAATACCATCCGTTAAATACTCTTTTTCAATATTAGAACGTGTAGATAAAAATGTTAGATGCAACTTTGGAATATTATCTTCAAAAAAGACAGGACTTATCTCTAATGCCTCTTTTACATACGTAGTAGCATCATCAATACCGGTAAAGATATCTTCTGGATGCAAGCCTATAAGAGTAAGTTCAATTTTTGTAGTTAAAACACTCTCTTCGTAATGGTTATTTTCTAAAGAGTATTCAAAGTGTGTAATTACTGCACCTTGTTCTAACCAAGTTTGTATTTGTGAAAAAAACAAAGCTTGTACATCTATTTTTTGACTTTTAGGTACGGATTCACTTTCAAGTAGCGTTTCTGTTTGAACAGCATTATTACTAAAATTAATACTAAACATTGCATAGGTAAAGGGTACTAAAAAAATACAAGCGGCAAGAAACGCATAAACCTTTTTATTTCCTGAAGATTTTGAGAAAAAAACTCTTTTAAGCGAATACCTCTTTTTTGTATCATTTACAATATATAAAGATTTATCACCATAAAAATGCGAAAGCAATCCTCCATCCATAACAACGGCGCATATACAAATCTTTTTATTATGCAAAACAAGGCAAATATCAACCTTGCAATGAGTATTAAAAAATGGATGAACTTTTTCCAACTCTGACAAAGCATATTGCTCTAAATACACATATGAAAAAATACTTTTTACATTATGTGGTGGTACGTCAATATAATATACATCATAATCTTCTTCATTAAGAATTGTTTTAGCTTTCACTTGAATCTCCTTTATGCACGTGTAATAATTCGCCATGTTTTTCAAGTACTTCTCGTGTTTTTTCCATGTAGTGTAAAGAGCCACTTTGATACTCTACAATATACGTACACATGTGTGAGACAAGTGAAATAAAAAGCATCAGAATTGTAAAAAGCACAACAATTTCAATTAACTTCATGCAAGCCTCCTTACGGTAGTTCTTTTTGTGCTTTTTCATACAATACAAGCGTATGTTCAAAAGTACGTTTTGTGCGTGCAAAGCGTCTGTATTCAAACTCCAGTACTGTAAGCAAAGCTAAAAATAAAAAAAAGATAATTATAATTGATTTTAACAATACAAAGCCTTTGTCATTTCCACGAATAAACATTGTCATCTTCGCCTCCCTCAAAATCGACCATAGTACGACCGGTACTCATCAGAGAAAACGGTAGCCCCATATCATTATCATCTGAGTATATATATTCTCTTCCCCAAGGATCTAATCCGGGTTCTTTGTTTATATACGGCCCTTGCCAATTATGTGGAATAGGGTGAAAAACGGGCTTAACCCAAAGTGCCTTTAATCCTTGTGTTTTTGTCGGAAAAACACCACAGTCTAAATAATAGGTATACAAGGCATTAGAATACATTGCAATTTCACTAACAGCAGCACTGTGTCTAGCTTTTTCAATATATTTAACTCCCGACAAGCCTATGCTGGCACTTAAAATTAAAATAATTGCAAGTACAATAAGGGTTTCAATAAATGTAAAACCTGCATCTTTTTTCATATAATACCTCCATAATCTGAAATATAAGGGACAATAATTCCATTCATTAGAATTAATACATATATCCCAACAATAAAAAGTAACATTGGTTCTAAAAGCTTAAAACACAGTAATTTTTTTTCTTCATATCTTTTATCAATATTTTTTGCAATTTGACTGCAAGATAACGCTATACTTCCACTCTTTTCACCTATTTCTAAAAGCATTGCCATACTCTCATCTGCAAGCTTATATTTTCTAAAAGCCGTTGAAACTAGTGTTCCCTTACGTATATCGTTATATGCATAAAAGATAGTTTTACTTAGATGTGTTCTGGTACTATTTCCCATGTGTAATTCAAGCGATTTACTAAATGTAAAACCGGCCTGTTGTAAAAATCCCAATGTATAGTAAAGTTTAAATAAGGAAGGTTCTTTAATTGACGAGTATATATACATACCTAAAACAATAAAAAGTAAAACTAATACACTCATTGCTTGAGTAAAAACAAGTATTATTGTTTTTGTTGATATTGTTGTTAAAAATAAGTCTTTCCAATAAATCAAAAAAGCAGTTCCAACAAAAGCAGTTAAAATAATAAATATGGGGTATGCTATAGCATTTTGTATATCTTTTCGATTCTGAACTGCTTTTTCATATGTATAACAAAGAAAAATTAAAACATCTTTTACACAAGAAGCTTGTTCTGCAGCTTCTAATACAGATGCATTATCACGTGAAATACTAACATCCGAACAAAGAAGCAGTGAACGTGAAAAACTATAACCCTTTTTTAAATTTCCCAAAACTTGAAGTGACAATTTCTTTGTTTTTTGAATGTTTTTACTCACCCCTTGTACATGCGCTAAAATATCTACTGCTTTTACTAAGGATAAATTTGCACAAAGCAAATCAGACAATTTATACAAAAAAACATACGTATTAGATGCATATTGCATACTCTGCCTCCTCTCTCATACTCATAATATTATTCTCACTCATAAAGTCTCTGTATTCATAAAGATCTGATTTTTTTAGTATTAGCTCAAAAACTTCACTACATGCAGGAAGCATTTCTGCAATAGGCAAATAATGACACTTTTCTCCATCATATTTTTTTATTAAGCGCTGACAGATTGCCCCTCCAAACACTGACGCCAAGAGCCAATTTTCTATACCCATATCCAAAAGTCTAATAATTGATGATGGCGCATCGATAGTATGAAGACTTGCAAGCACAAGATGACCGGTAAGAGCAGAACGAACAGCAATGCGAGCAGTTAACTCATCTCTTATTTCCCCTATCATAATTACATCAGGGTCATGTCTAAAACTACTTCGTAAAACTTGGGGAAAATCCATCTCAATTACAGGGTTTACAGGAACTTGAACAACACCATCAACTCTGTATTCAACAGGGTCTTCAATAGTTATAATCTTTTTTTTGTCACACTTTAAACGGTTAAGCATAGCAGCAAGCGTAGTGCTTTTTCCCGCCCCTGTTGCCCCGCAAACTAAAACGAGTGAATTGGTTTTACAACATACACTTTCCAAAAAATCAATATGACACGGTGAAAAACCTAAGTCTAAAAATGATAACTCAAAGTTTTTTGAACTCAAAATGCGAAGCACACAAGAAGATCCCATTTGTGAAGGTAACACAGAAACGCGTATATCCGCATCTACATTTCCAGCTTCAAAGTGAAAAGATCCATCTTGAGACCTTCTGTTTTCGGCAATGTCAAGACCGGCTAAAAAAAGAATTCTTAAAATCAATGCCTCTGCAGTTGATGTGTCAATTGTTGAATATAGTTCTAATTCGCCGAGGATTCTCATTCTAATTCGACTACCATTATTAGATGGCTCAATATGAACATCACTTCCATTTTTATCAATGCAGTCTAAAAGAAGTGAGTTTAAAAGATGAATAATAGGAGCATCTTCTATAAGCTCTGACAAACTTTCTGTTTGTTGTATAGTTTCATTAGAAGAAGTGCCGGATGGAGCTGTAAGAACAAGCTCTCTTGAAGTTTCTCTAATAAAAAATTCCTTTGATATTTCTTTATATGAAATATGCTCTTGTACTTGTTTTTTTGATACATACTCACCAAACTGTTGACGTAAAAATTGAGAATACCTCGATTCAATTTTGCGTATAAGAATAGTATTATCAATATGTATCATCCCAATAACAATTGCATCATTTATTTGCTCTAAAATAAGTACTCCATTATGTGCACAAAAAACCGGTGATAAGTTAAAGTTCATATACCCTCCTTTACTCGTGTTTCTACATGAGGAACAAGATAAATAATCATTTCTGTTTTTTCTTCATGTTTATCTTTTGATTTGAAAAACCATCCCAAAAGCGGTATTCGAGATAACAACGGTGTTTTTTCTTCGATGAAAGTAGAATCATTTTGTACAAGCCCTGTTAAAATAATAGGTTCTCCACTTTTCCCTCGAACTTCAGTTGTAACAACTTTTTCAGATGTAGGCGGTGGATTTCCACTATCAGAAACGTCGGCACCTCTTCTTGAAAGAGAAGCCGTTACTTTTGTTGTAACCATTCCGTCACCTGACACCCAACCTTCAATATTTAACACAAGCCCCGCAATAATTTCTCTCGTAATGCCTGAATAAACAGGGTTTCCGGTATCAGGATCTATAGCGGTATCTTGATATCTAAATGTATTTGTATTTTGAAAATGAATGGGGCTTCCTGAAATACCTTGAAGCTTAGTGTCTACATAAATTTCAGCTTTATTATCCGTAATGGCTGTTTGTAGTTCTGATGCAAAGGTGTATCCAAAAACACTTACAATATCTAAGCTAAGAGCAAGCACTGAACCTAGGTGAGCTGAAGCCTTTGTCCTATCACCTAGTGAAACACTGTCAAGTGCAAATCGTGGATTCCAATGTAGTGAGCTACTTTCTTGCACTTGTAAAACAAGTAAATCATAGCCTATAATTACCGCAGGTTTATCCAGTAAGCGTATATACTCATTTAAGACAGCAAAAGCATCTTTACTACCTTCAAACAATAAACTATGCCCTGTTCCCAAGTCGCTAAATTGTTCAGAACTGATATTAGGCGGTAAGTGATTTAAGAATTTTTCACTTGAAATATATTGAAGATCTACTAAATGCGTATTTGTTTCTTTGTCACAAAGATTTACAAATATATCAACTTCAGATTCTTCTTTTTTTGTGACTTTAATCTGAACTTTAGAATCTGAAACCCTTATAAAAGGAATACGGGAAAAACGTTTTTGAAACAGGGTGGTAAAATCATTACTGTTTATATACTTTAATGAAAGTGTTTTCCAAAAACTATTTGCACTTTTTAATGCATCTGATGCATTTTCACTTCCAAAAATTGTATATACTCCATCGTGATAGGTAAAGATTGCCTCTGCTTGTGCACACAACATAGTAAGAACGCTTTCAAAATCACTATCCTCAAATACTAAACGAGTAATAAGTCTGTCAGTATCTAAAAGATTACAAAATAACGCGCTTGAAAGTAAAAATAAGTTTTCTAAACTTTCAAAAAAACTTCCTTGGCTAATATCAACTGTATACAAATTGTCAATGGCATTTATTGCTATTTTTTCATTATCATTTTTCGTTAATGATGTATACGCATTCTGTGAAAACTGATTTTTAATAACCGAAATGCTACCATTATCAAAAAAAACTGCATAATTTGGAAATGATTTCATTACTATGGTAACAGCTTCTTGAATGCTTACATTTTTAACATGCAAAGAAATATTTGTAGTTGGAAGAAGTTCATATGAGATAGGAATATGCGTATATTCTGAAATTTTATTAAACAAAACTGATGGCATAATATCATACGCATTTATTGAAAAAGTATCTGTTTTTACATGATGTTCTATGTGTACTTTTGACAACACAATAACATCATTTTCTTTTTTTGCATACAATCTATTTGAACGCAAAAAAGCTTCTCCTGCTTTTTCAAAATCACTTCCTGAAAAACGAAAACTTGTTTTTCCAACAACGGTATCATCACACACGATAGATATATCTTGAGCAAGTGAAACGGCATAGACAATATCTTGTATGTCTTGTAATACAAAGTCAAAGCTTACAGAGGCTTCCTCTGAAAAACTAAAACAAAGTAGCATAACCAAAAATAATATTAGTGTTGTTTTTTTCACATGTACCTCCGGGGTATTGTAATAATGTTTAAACCTCTACCCTTTCTTATTGTTTTTTTTTTAGAAAAAAACAGAGTTTTTAAAATTTTTTTTTTAATTTTTTTTGATTTTTTTGTACAATTTTCGCAAAATATAAAACAAAGCCTAATTTCACTTGATTTTTTTCACGTTGCGGTATAAAATATATATACCATACTCGAAAAGAACCTTGAGTTTTGTTTTACAAGGGGGATAAGCCAATGATAACGTACTGGGAAGAAAACAACGGAAAGCTTGTCCAATTTGATGAAGTAGAGTCTCCAAGAAAAAAAAGCCAGTGGATTGATGTTCGCTCAATTACACGTGAAGATATTAGAATCCTTGAAAAAAATTACAATATAGAGCAAGAACACATACTCGATATTCTGGACCAGGATGAGCTTTCTCGTATTGAACAAGCAGACGATTATACACTTATTATTATGAGGCTTCCTCTTTTTACACCCGATCATGATATTAGCTATATCACCGTACCTTTGGGAATAGTACTTTTAAAAAATATCATTATTACCATTTGTTGGACAGATTGCGAAGTGTTGCATGACATAGCGGCAAATAGAATTAGAGATTTAACATTGCATGATTTTCCTGCCTTTGTTATACGAATATTAAGCCGAAGCGATTCAACCTTTTTACGCTACCTTAAAGAAATTAATAGGCGTTCAAGTGCTATTCAAACAACTCTTGAACGCTCGGTAAAAAACAACGAACTTATGCTCTTATTAAACTTAGGAAAATCTTTGGAGTTTTTTACCACATCACTAACAGGAAACCAAATGCTTTTAGAAAAGCTTACAAAAACGCATATAATTAGTTTGGATAAAGAAGATAAAGATTGGCTTGCAGATGTTGCAATTGATAATAGACAGGCCTTAGAAATGGCAAATACGTATAGCAACATTCTAACCAGCATGATGGATACCTTTGCATCGGTTATTTCAAATAACTTAAATATTGTAATGAAACGGCTCACCGTTATTTCACTTGTAATGATGGTACCAACCTTTATTGTAAGTTTTTTTGGAATGAATGTCCCCCTTCCCTTTAGTGATTCGGGATGGTTTGGAATAATTATTATAAGCATTATCTGTCTCTTTGCAGGCTTATTGGCTTTGGCGGTTCTTTCAGATTGGAAAACAAAAGGCCCAATACAGAAAAAAAAGAAAGAAAAACGTAAAATATTATAATGAGGAAGATATGAAAAAAATATATATTTCTTTAGTTTGCTTATTTTTAGCGCTTGGTTCATTACAGGCAGAAGATTCTGCTTTTTCATTAGATTTAGAATTCTTACTGGGAACAGCAATTACCTTTGAAGAACATATAAATTTTGTTTCACTTGCACAAGGCGGAGATGTTTTTACAATAGGGCAAGGAATTTATTCTGATAGTGCAATTAGAACGGTAAATCACTTTTACATGAACTCTTATGAAACAAGCTATGAATTATGGTACCACGTAAAAGAAATTGCAGAAAGCGCTTTAAACTACACTTTTCAACATCCAGGGCAAGCAGGATCTTCAGGAAAAAGAGGTCAAGAACCTTTAGAGCAAAATAGATTTCAACCGGTTACAACCATATCATGGCGCGATGCCATTGTTTGGTGCAATGCTTTTTCTGAAATTACCGGAAAAACTCCTAGCTACACATACGAAGGAGAAGTTCTAAGGGATTCCAATGATGCTGCAAGAGTAGATTTAGCAGCATGCGATTTTAGTGCAAATGGATACAGACTTCCAAGCGAAACAGAATGGGAGTATGCAGCTCGAAAAATTAAAGAAAAATCGGGAAACATGAGTTTTATAGATGGGGCAACTACGTCAGGTCCTGCTTGGGATTTTATGGCAGTTTCAGAAGCATACGAGCAAAGCAAAGCAGAAGCAATTGAAAATAACACACCTGGTTTTCAAATTGGAACTGCAAACATTGCAACAGCAAGCAGTCTTTTAGGGCCTATGAGCAACCCAAAAAGCGGACAAGCAAATTCATCGGGTCTCTATGATATGAGCGGTAATGTACTCGAGTTTTGTTGGGATTGGTATGCAGAATACAATTCTATTGAAAGCGAAATTTCTTTAGGAACAGAAAGAGTATTGCGTGGGGGAAGTTGGAGTGAATATGCATCATTTATTTATGCTGCAGATCGCTACGCATTTAATCCAGGCGAAGCATACAACTACATGGGCTTTCGCTTTGTAACAAACGAATTATAACGATTTTAATTCACTCTTTAAAATGACCCACTCACCTGCTTCTTTTTTTAGTTCAATAAGAGCATAACGCCCTTCAGCCAAAGAACCAGGATTTATAAGTGTTGTTTTTCCTAATGTATCAATTGCAAAAGATTCATGAATATGGCCACTTATAACCAGGAGCGGTTGATACTCTTCGATAAATTCTTTTACAAGCTTTGATCCAACATGTGCACCAGCTGTTATTACATCAAGTTTTGTTTCAAAAGGTGGCTGATGAATTAATGCAATAAGATTTTTGGTATCACCAAGTTCTGTTACCATTTTTAAATCTTGTATCAGTTCTTCATCATCTCTTTCAAACGGTGTAGCACCGGTAAAACGTAAAGCTCCCCCACAACCAGAAAAAACAAGTCCCTCTGAAAAAACAACAGACCCCTGAACACATACATCATATTCATCAAGTATTGTTACAAAAGAAGGCTCATCGCAGTTACCTGCAACACAAAAAAATCTTTCATGCTTTGTTAATAAATGCTTAAGTGTTGGCTCACCGGTTGCAATAGCATCAAACTCTGCAAAATCGCCTGCAACAATGACACCATCTACATTTGAAAACTCACCATCAAGTTTATCAATCATATCTGTTGCACTATGAATATCTGATAATACTAAAAACTTCATACGTTCTCCCAACTTATTTATATATTGCACATGATTTTTGCAAGCTCAACCATATCTTGTGTTTTTCCTATTGTGATTCTAACCCAATCTTTTGTCTTTGGATTATCAAAATAACGTACTAAAAAAGAATGTTTTTTTAGTTCTTCATATACATCTAATCCACCCATACCTGATTTATTTCGAGCCATAATAAAGTTTGTTTTTGATGGAATAACCTCCCATCCATTATTTCTAAGGACTTTTGAAAACATATCTCTGTCAAAAGCTATAATCTTTGCAGTTTTAGCAAAATCGTTCCAATTTTCGCACACAAGTGATCCAAATTTTTGAGCAAATACATCAACAGGAAAATGATTAAAACTATTTTTAACCTTCACAATTGATTCAATTAATTCAGGATGTGCAATACAAAAACCAAGACGCATTCCTGCAAATGAAAATGATTTTGAAAAAGTACGCACAATTACAAGATTTTTGTATGTTTCTAAAAGAGGTAACACTGTTTCATCTGAAAAATCAACATAGGCTTCATCAACAACAATAACCCTGTCTTTAGGAAAAGTTTCGAGCATTGATTCAATTTCGCCTATCGATAAGGAAATTCCCGTAGGGGCATTTGGATTTGCAAAAATCATACCACCTGTGTTTTCTACTGCAAGCATGGCTTCAGTATCGAGTGTCCAATCATTTTTTAAAGGAACTTTTTTTAGAGGAATATTATAATAATCTGCATATACAGGATAAAAACTATACGTTAACTCCGGTAAAACAAGTTCTTTATCAGAATCAAAAAATGTGTAAAAAATAAACGATAAAACTTCGTCTGACCCATTTCCGCAAAAAATCATGTCTTCAGTTATATTAAAATCTAACTTTGACTCTGATTGTAAAAATCCGCCTGAAGCGTTAAGCATGGATGCTATTGACTTTCTCAAGTTAACAGACTCAGGATCAGGATAAAGAGCAAAGTCCATGGCATTTTCACAAACATTTTTACAAAGCGTTGTAAGCATTTCTTTTGAGGGTGCATACGGATTTTCGTTTGCATTAATTTTAATAAAACTTCCTTCAGGTTGTTCACCTGGAACGTAAGGATGCAGGGTATTTAATCGTTTTGAGTACATGATTCTATTTTACGAAATACATGTAAAACGGTCAAGTCATTTACCCTAATATGCGTAACAAACGAAAAAAAAATGTTATGTATTTTTAAAAAACTAATTGAGAAATTTTTTCTTTTTTGATATAATGAGTTGATGAGTGGAAAGAAAAATCTATTAACAATACTGGTATTATTTGCACAAAAACAGAATAGTCCTCATGTACACTTTGCAGAGTTTTGCGATTATATGCGTCGTTATGCTCAGCATAATATTGATACGCAACCTGAGCTTGTGACATATACAACAAACCCCGAATCTGCAATGCATGATGAAATTGAAGCATTACAAAAAAAAGGGTTAATTATAGTTACAAATCCTGAAACCGATAAAAAGGGAATTATCGTAATACCCTACTATGTTGAGCGTTATGCATCTCGATATCGTGAAATTGCAAATAACCCAACAATTCCTTTCCCAACCATAAACGATTTACCCAAACAAGCGCCGTTAGAAATGCTTGAGCAACATCAAGCTTCAATGTTCATTGTTGAACTTTTTGAACAAGAAGAACAATCCGAAAAACATCATCCTGCAGCTACGATAGATCATGAGCAAAAGCGATTATATGGACTTACATTTTCAAATAATATACCAACAATTGTGCTTCCTTCAACAATTCCAATTTCGCAAGTTTTTGATATAGCACTTGCAAAAATACGACAAATGCTCAGAAGAGAAGAGTTTCACGATTATTTCTTAAAACGCTTACGATTGTCTAATTCAGGAAAAGAGCTTTCTGTAAAAACCTTTTTTACGCAGTTTATTCAAAAGCCAACTGAAGCACTTGAATCAATAAAAAACTCTAGCGATTCTTTTTACTTTTGGAGCCAATTAGGCTTTTTTATCCGTCAAGACTATGAAAAAGTTACTGATTATACGTCAGAACATATAACAATACTGCAAAGTGTTGCAATAACAGATATTTGTATTGGTTATTATAAAAATCAAGCACAACAAACATTTCAAAGAACTACAGCCCTTAGAAATCTTGAACAAGCTCTCAATGCAGCCCCTCACTATTTTAACAGAAAAGCAATTGAATTATTCACCGATACAAGAGGGGTTCCCTTGCTTGGTCAGTATACGGCTGAAGATTTAACAGAATACTTAAGCAATGTTACAACACAAATTGCAGATGGCGATTTACCGGAAGTGTTAACATTTAAAATTCATACAGGTGAGAGGTATTACATAAACAAAACAAAGGTTATTCCTTTAATTATTCGTTTATGTAATGATGCACGTGAATATATAAAAGAAACACTTACAAAACGTTGGTTTGATTTATATAAAAAATTTGATAACATTCCTGCAATGACCGATCAAAAAGCTTTTGAAGTATGTTTAGAAAATGAGGTAAAAACTTCATCTCCAATTTTATATGCACTACTACAAGCTAATTTTTTATCACTAGTACACTATGATGCACAAAATAATAAAGAAAAAATGCATTTATTTGCAAACGGAAAATTACTACCTTACAGTGAACTTCTCATGCTTTCAAGAAGAGAAATCTCAACTGATGCAAAAATACTTTTACCGGTTTGGTATACTATTCCTATCATTTCATGGATTGCAAAGTTTTTATTTAGACCACCAAAGAAAAAGAAAACAAACGGTGCAATTGAAGCGGTTCCAACAGCTCAATTACAGCTTAAAAATGCAGATGAGCCAAATAATTTTAGTAATGCAACAAAAAATCAAAGAAGAAAAGAGTTTCATGATGCAGCATTGGATGCAGAAAGCAAACTTGTACCTGTAGGCTCAACCTTAGACAGAGAAATGGACTCATATATTCGACAGTGGAATCGATTGCTAGATAAAAAATTAAGTAATAATCTCACCGAAGATGTAAACTCTCTTTTAAGAGATTATATGCGTAAAACTATTAGACAAATAAAGTCCTCTACATTTACTCTTGAGCGCATGAAAAACCTAGCAGATAATGTTATGCAAAATCCTGCATTACAAAAAATTACAGACAAAGAACAACTTAGAATGTATATACTACTTTACATAGTAAAACTAACAAAAAGCTTATAATAAAACCAAAAAATTATAAAAAAAGTGATTTTTTTCAAAAAAATCACTTTTTTTTTGCGATTATTGTTTTTTTTCCGAAAAAAAAAACAATAATACATATGTACGTACAAATAATTTTTTGGAGGCTATGAATGAATTCACTAAACACTATTATTGTTGAAGGAAATGTGGTTCAAGAACCGGTACTAAGAACAACAACTAAGGGAACACATATTTGTATCTTTTCGTTGATGACTATTCGTACTTTTAAGAAAGATGATGCATATGAAAAAGAAATATCTTTTTTTGAAGTAGAAACATGGGCTAAATTAGCAGATATTTGCATTAAAAATGCTTCTAAAGGACGAGGCGTTCGAGTTGTAGGTAGACTTAAACAAAACAGGTGGGAGGACGATGCAGGTAAAAAACATGCTAAAATTGGAATCGTGGCAGAACATGTTGAGTTTAAACCTCAATTCCAACAAAAAGATGCTGAAAAAGAAACAGCAAAAGCATCGAGCAAAGTAGCAGAAAGTGCTTTAATTAGCGCAGAGGAGGCATTGGTTTTCTAATCAACAGACTTATACCAAGTTTGTTTAATCCGCAGATTACGCAGATTTATAGGATTAGTATTTATAGAACTCAAGAAAAAGTTCAATTATAAAAATCTGTGTAATCCGTGTAATCTGTGGTTAATGTATCTTTGTGGATACATTACCGCCTGAGTTTATCGGGATTGTAGAATCCGTCCTTCCAGTTAAAGCGGCTTGCTCCCGGTATAACTTCACCCTTGTGTAAGGCTCTCATCATTTGTTTAAAGTCAGAACGCACTACTTGTGTTTTAGACATATCAATTAAGAAGTGTGTAAACCCAAGGGTGCGCAAACTGTTAACCTTATCAATGAGTGAAAAAGGAGTTTCAGGCATTACAAAGGATCCATCGGGAGTAGAAAGCGCTCTAAAAGACATACCTTCTTTATCGTTAAACCAATGAAAGTCATAGTTTTCAGGAAGTTTAAAACGCATTCTAAAAAGAGCAGGATATGAAAAAATATTTATCATGGCACGCTGTCTTTGTTCTTTTGATAGCATTTCTTCAAGGTTGTTTTGAGACGTTTCATGACTCATAATAAAGGCATCTATGTTTTGATTTTCTAACCAAGAAACTGACCACCTGTTAAAAGTGTAAAGATATGGCCCTGCAATCATGGAAACCTTTTTACTTTTTAACATTGTAATATGAGCTGGGTTATTTACCACAAATTGGGTAAACTTCATACTTATAAGTTCTTCAAGATCTTCTAGTAATTGAGCTTCTTTTTCTTGGGGGCAAAACGGGTCTAATGAAATAAACACTTCTTTTTTTGAAAATGGGAGTACTTGTTTTTTTTGTAACAAAGAACGTCTTGAGTCTGCATTTAATTCCAAAATTATTCTTGTAGGACGCTCAGATAATACCGCATGCATATCATTTACGGTGCTTACTTGAACATAAAGACCTTCAGGAAAATGAGAAAGGTTTACTTTTTTTATTGGCGTTAAATCTAAAATTGGAAGCCTATCTCCACCTGGTTGCTTTCTAAAAACAGAAATATCGGGGGGGAGCACGCGTTTATAACGCTTAGACATTGATTTTGTTTGAATAAGATACACACTGTCGCCGGGGCCAAAACCTTTTGGAACATCAATCCATTGTTCATTCCCTGTTTTTGCAAAGGTACGAATCATTTTTACCTTATGACTTACACGTCCTGAGTCATCTTTTTTATGAAGACGAATTGAATCTCCAATTTCAGGCTCATACGTACCACCTCGTAAAAGGGCAAAGTTTTGTCTTTCTACATAGCCTGTTTTTTCTTCTTTTTTCTTTGCTTTTGTAGAATCGTCTTCACTACCTTCTAAAATAGCATAATCCTCTTCTAATTCAGGGGTTTCTTCTTCGATTGCTTCGTTTCTAACTTTAAAGATTTTTCCAAGTGCGATTCCAGTACCACCAGCTTGACCAGGATTTAAAACATGATCTGCATCTTCACCCTGATACCAAAAGAGTGTTTTAGTGCGTGCAAAGTCGCCCGATAAAAGACGTTTACCGGTTGCTATTGCACCCTTTTTATCGCTTTCCCAATTATCAAGTACGTAACGGTAAGCAGATGTTACACTTCCTACATACTCGGCACTTTTCATTCTGCCCTCAATTTTAAAGGAATCAACACCGGCTGTAACAAGTTCAGGAATTTTTTCTATTAGTTGTAAATCATGAGGAGAAAAGTAATAACCACTTTCTGTGCCACCACCAATAATTTCTGCATTGTAATAGCGCCTGCAAGCTTGCGCACACATACCTCTATTTGCACTTTTTCCACCAAGGTAGCTTGAAAACAAACAAAGCCCCGATTCACTTACGCAAAGCGCGCCATGCACAAAGACTTCAAGTTCTACATTAGTTTTTGCTCTAATATCTTGTATTTCTTTTAAACCAAGCTCGCGCGCTAAAACGATTCGTTTTAGGCCTTCTTTACCCATAAGATTACATGCTGAACTTGAGGCTATATTCATTTGTGTCGATGCATGCATTCGAAGGTTTGGAAAAAACTCTTGTACCATACGAACGGTACCGAGGTCTTGCACAATAATGCCATCAGGCCCTACTTCATTAAGATATTTTAAAAATCTATAAAGTCTTTCTGTTTCTTTTTCTTCGCATACAGTGTTTACGGTTACAAATATTTTTTTATTTCGTCTGTGTAATGATTGAACCGCTGCTTCAAATTGATTCCATGCAAAGTTTGATGCTCTGAGTCGAGCGTTAAAGCTTTTTAAGCCCATATATACTGCATCGGCACCTTCGCCAATTGCAGCTTCTAATGTTTCTATGTTGCCCGCAGGGGCTAGTAATTCTGCCATATACTAATAATACATGAAATAGCAAAAAGTTACAACAATAATTATGAATTACTAGTTACGAATTACTAATTAAACTGTAATTGCTAGTAACCAGTAACTCAAAACTAGTAATTATTTAGTTCATTTGAGCGTACAGGCCAAGCATGTGAACTTCATCGGCTGTTTGCTTTAACGCTTCCATTGCCTTAGTTATAAGTTCTGTTTGCTCTTTTTTATCTAAGTTTACGCCTTCATTTGTAAGTTCAATATCGGCATAGAACATATACCTCCAAGGCTGTCCTTGTACCGGACGAGACTCCAAACGAGACATGTTAAGGTTCATGTTTTTAAGAACTCCCAAACATTCATACAATGAACCGCTTTCATTTTTTGCAACAAATGCAATAGAAGCCATAGAAACGCCTGCATTTTCTTCTGCAACAGAAGCAATTTCTGCATGTGCACTTGTATCGTTTGTTGCTTGAATAATTAAAAAGCGTGTATAGTTTCTGGGGTCATCTTCAATGCCTGTTTTTAACACTTCTAAATCTTTACTTGCCTTAACAGATGCAATTGCAGCACAGTCAGTTGAGCCTTTTTTGAGCACCGTTTCCGCTGCAAGTGAAGTTGAAGCACATTCTATTTTTTCCCATGATTCATGGGCATTAAGAAAGTTTTCACATTGGCTTAAACCTTGCGGATGAGAGTACACTGTTTTAATTGAATCTAAGCTTGCGCCTTTTTTTGCCAAAAGTGCATGCTCAATGCGTAACTTAATACTTCCTGCAATTTGTACATCTTCAAATCTAATTAAATTATCATAGTTTTCGTATACTGATCCTGCAAGTGAGTTTTCAATAGGAATAACGGCGCAATCTGCCTTTCCATCTTGTACTGCATGGAATGCTACCCTAAAGTTAGGATATGATACCATTTCGGCTGCATTATCAAAATAGCGAAGTCCTGCTTGTTCTGCATATGCTCCATGAAGCCCTGCAAATGCACAGCGAATTTTAGTACTACCCTTTTCAGTTTTTGCAGCTTTTTTATCAGTTACATCAGTTGCAACTTCACGAATTCTAACCGTTTCTCTTCCTACAACAGGTGCTAAAACATCAACGTCTCGCATTAATTTTTCAAATTGGTCAGGGTATAAACTTTGTGCCCCATCAGATAATGCTTTTTCAGGATTACAGTGTACTTCAACAATAATTCCGTCTGCCCCTGCAGCCACTGCAGAAAGTGCTAAAGGAGGCACTTTATCACGAATCCCAATTGCATGACTTGGGTCAACAATGACTGGAAGGTGTGTTAATGCTTGCACAACAGGAATTGCAGAAATATCAAGCGTGTTTCTTGTTGCGGTTTCATATGTTCTAATTCCTCTTTCGCAAAGAATTACATTATCGGTTCCAGAAGATAAAAGGTACTCAGCTGCCATAAGCCATTCTTCAATAGTTGCGGAAAGTCCTCGTTTTAAGATTACCGGTTTTCCAAGTGCTCCAACTTTTTTCAATAACTCAAAGTTTTGCATATTTCGAGCACCAATTTGGTACACGTCAATATAGTCGTTCATTTCAGGAATAAACTCAGATGCTACAATCTCTGTTGAAACAGGAAGACCATATTTTTCGCCTGCTTCTTTTAAAAGTTTAACCCCTTCAGCTCCCATTCCTTGAAATGCATACGGAGATGTTCTCGGTTTATAGGCCCCGCCTCGAAGCATAACTGCACCTGCCATTGCAACACGACGAGCGGCTTCAAAAATTT
>CAYJJW010000022.1:0-20248 GCA_964370555.1 uncultured Treponemataceae bacterium
TAACGGCTGCCGACCGCTACGATAATGATGCGCCAAGACTTGATGTGCTTGCAGCAGAAAAACATGGAAAACTTTTAGCCGTTCACAGAATCGATAAAGACACATCAGGCTTAATTGTATATGCAAAAACAACGGAAGCTCATCGAAATTTAAGTATGTCTTTTGAAAAAAGAGAAGTAAAAAAAACGTATCACGCGCTTGTTTACGGAAGACCCATGTGGGATGAAAAACTTTGTGATTCTCCTCTTATGGTAGATGGGGATGCTCGGCATAGAAGTGTTGTAAATAAAAGACAGGGTAAAAGTTCTAAAACAGAGTTTAAAATGTTGGGAGCTTGTAATGCTTTTTCATGGATTGAGGCAAAACCAATAACAGGAAGAACGCATCAAATACGTGCACATCTTCTACATGAAGGTTTTCAAATTGTATGTGATCCTTTATATGGTGGAAACCAAAAATCGGTAAAGCTTTCAGATATAAAAAGGTCTTGGAAAGGAGATACTTTTGAAGAAAGACCTTTGTTGAATAGATTGGCATTACATGCATATAAAATAGAATTTGCACATCCCATTACGGGGGAACAAAGGAGCTTTACAGCGCCGTATTCCAAGGATATGGATTCTTTGAGAAAACAATTAGCAAAGCTTTACAATGTTGATCCTTTAGGGGAAAGAGAATAAAATAATTGCCACCGTATTGGTGGCAATTGAATTTTAAAGCTCATAATCTGGTTTTGCGAAAATTTCTTTAAGTTTTTCTATTGAAATTTTAGGTTTTCTATCTTCTGTTAAAAGGCCGTTTACTTCTTGCATTACATCGGTAAGCTGAGTATAGCAAAAACCGTTAAATCGTTTATCTTTTATTAAAAAGTATGTTATGGGGGCTAGGCGTTCTAAGAATTCTTTTTCATTTGCAACCTTTCCATAATAACCCCAGCCTTCTTCTCCTTCTTTTTTGAAGGCTATACCTCCATATTCGGTCATCATAATAGGTTGCCCTTTGTGAGGGTTATTTTCTGCATAGATAAAACGGTCTTGCGCTTTACCTTTTAATAGAGTTTCCATGTTATCATATTTTTCAATTGTGTTTGGAAAAAGAGCATAATCATGAATTGCACAAATATCGGTTTCAGAAATTTGCTCCCAACCGTCGTTTGAACTTACTAAACGCAGAGGATCCATAGATTTGAGTAAGAATGTTAACATCCTGGAATAATCTTGCTGTTGTTTATTTACTTGTATGTTTCGAGCACCCCAACTTTCATTTAATGGAACCCATGTGACTATACATGGATGGTTAAAATCTCTTTCAACAAATTCTATCATTTCTTGAGTAGAATTTTTTATTGCAGTGTCATTAAATTGGTATGAACTTGGAAGCTCTCCCCATACAATTAAGCCCAGTTTATCGGCCCAGTAATAAAAGCGTGGGTCTTCAATTTTTTGATGCTTTCTTGATCCGTTAAACCCCATATCTTTTGTGAGTTGTATGTCTTTAATAATTGCTTCATCACTGGGAGGAGTTAATAAGGATTCTGTCCAATATCCTTGGTCAAGAATAAGTCTTTGATAGTATGGCTGTTCGTTTAGCATAAAGATACCATCTTTTACACCAATTGAACGCATTCCAAAGTATGTTTCTACCTTGTCATGTTCGCCATCCTGTATTATTTCAATTGTTACATCTATAAGAACAGGGTTTTCCGGTGACCATAATACAAGATGACGGTGCCAATCAAAATCATGAAAACTTAAAAGTGCTTTACCGTATCCTTGTTCACATAATACTTGCTGTTCGCCAAAGAGATGTGTTTTGCCTTGATAATCCATTTTAGCCGATAGTTTTACTTCTATTTTATCATATGAAGAAACAAAAAACTCACAAAGGGCTAATAAATCTTTAGTGTTTGGGGTTATTTTAACTTTTTTAAGATATTTTTTTCCTACATATTCAAGCCATACTGTTTGCCAGATACCGGTAGTTGGAGTATACCAACAAGCAAATTTTTCTCCTGTCCAGGTTTGTTTTCCTCTAGGTTTGTCTGCATTTTTATAATCAAGAGCTTTTACTTTTATGGTATTTTCTCCGTCAATTATGGCATGGCCTATGTCAAATTCAAAAGAACTATGACCACCCACATGAGTACCTATATATATGTCGTTAATCCAAAGGTGTGTTTCATAATCAACGGCACCAAACTTTAAGAGTAAAGATTGATTTTTCAAGTCATTTTTGTGTGCGAAAAATGATCGCTTATACCATACTACATCATAGTCTTTTTCATCATGTATGCCACTTAATGTAGACTGATAACAAAAAGGAACAATTATTTTTTTATCAAAGGTGTCTGAGTTAAAAGAAAAGTCCCACTCTCCATTTAGGTTTTCCCATTTTGTGCGAATAAAATCAGGGCGCGGAAACTCCGGTCTTGGTATTGAGCTTGTCATATGTTCTCCTGTAATTAATTACTGCCTCACATTTTTATTGTACTTGTGAATGTGTGTTAGGTCAATGCTTATTTTTGCAAAAAAGCAAAAATAGAATAACGTTAATCTAATTTTATTATATTTTCTTTTTTTTTGATAAAAATTTGTGAATAACTAGAGTTTTTGACAAAAAAATAACTTGACAAATTAGAATTTGTGGGTTATCGTTAATCTATGAGGATAACTCTTTCAGCAATTGCAAAAGAAACGGGGTTTTCAACAAATACTGTTTCAAGAGCAATACGAGGTGATACAAAAATCAGTCTCAGTACAAGAACTCTTATTCAAGAGGTCGCTGACAACATGGGGTATCTTCCAAACTTTATAGCCAATAGTATGAGGTCTAAAAAAACGTATACTATTGGTGTGATATCTGCTGATTCTTCAAACCCTTTTTTTGCTGAAGTGTTATGTGGCATTGAAGAAACAGCAAGACAATTAGGGTATCACATAATTTTAATGAACACTCATGAAGATCCTGAGCATGAGTGTGACGCTCTAAATATATTGCAAGCCCGACAGGTTGACGGAGTTATAGCAATGCCACTTTACCAAAACACTAAAGCTCACAATATTTATAAAAAGTTTCCTGTACCTTTCATTTTTGCGGGTAGACGAGTTGCAGGTTTTGAGAATCACTCAATTCTTCATTATGACGAAGAGAGTATAAAAAAGGTTGTATTACATTTATTAGAAGGCGGACACAAAAATATTGTGTATATTGGAGGCCCAGAGAAAATTAGTAATGCAATAGATCGAAGGGTAGGATTTGAGAAAGCTTTTAGCGAAAAAGGGTTGAGTAAAAATGATTCATTAATGTTTCAAACACAAGGTCACATTGATGAAGGTTATGCGGTTATTAATAGACTAATAAAACAACAGGTTCCCTTTAGTGCCTGTGTTTGTTTTAATGATTTATTGTGTATAGGCGTCTTAAAGTCTTTGCACGAAAATCATTTGTTTGTTCCAGAGCAAGTTGAAATTGTTGGTTGTGATAATTTGTTTTTATCGCAATATTTACAACCACAATTAACAACAATAGAGGTTCCTAAATATTTGTTGGGAAAAAAAGCGGTATTGGAGCTTATAGAACATGTTGAAAACAAAGATATGGAATATAAAGCTATCCATTTAGAAACAAGAACTGTTTTTAGGGAAACTACTAAAAACAAAGAAATTAATTCATGACAACTTATAGGAGGAAAATCATGAAAAAAACTATTGGACTTACATGTGTGCTATTTGTTCTTGTGAGTAGTATGATGGTGTTTGCCGGTGGAAATGCTGATGCAAAAACTGATGGGCCTGTGGAGGTTACCTTTTGGTCTCTTTTTACCGGTGGTGATGGAGAGTTTTTTGACGCCATGGTAGAAGAGTTCAACAGAACTCATCCTGACATTGTAGTAAAAGCTGACACTGCAAAATTTGACAACTATTACACTAAGTTGACAGCTGCTTTATCAAGTAAAACTGCACCGGATGTAGTTGTTATTCATCAAAGTAATTTAATTACTTACAAAGAGGGAAACACCCTTACCGGACTTAATGATTTATTAGAAAATGCCGGCGCACCTATGAGTGACTTTGTTCCTGCTGCTATTGACCCTTGTACATATGATGGTGAAGTATATGCTCTTCCTTTAGATGTGCACCCTATTATTCTTTATTATAATACAGCATTGTTTGAAAAAGCAGGTATTTCAGAACCTCCACAAACATTTGAAGAATTTATAGCTGCAGCAGAAGCTGTAGAAGCTATGGGAACAACCGGTCTTGCAATGGATAATACAACTGCTACATATAAAGCTTTTACGTTAACACGTTACTTTATTTCAGGTTTAGCACAACTTAACACAGCAGTCTTAAATGCTGATAATACAAAAGCTAACTTTAATAATGCAAACGGTGAAAGAGTTGTACAAGATATTATTGATTTGGTAAATAAATATGGTGTTGTACCATCAGGTTATGACTATGATACATCTGTAACAGACTTTAAACTTGGAAAAGCAGGTATGCATATCAATGGTGTTTGGGTTACTGGTACTTTAGAAAATCAACCGGGGCTTGAATTTGCCGCAATGCCTTTCCCTCCGCTATACGGAAAGTCTGTTGCAGTTAGTGGTTCTCATACTCTTGCAATGCCGGCACAAAAGAAAGCTGATCCTGCAACACAAGCTGCTGCAATTGAGTTTATGCTTTGGATGACAGAAAATGGTGATATGTGGGCAAAAGCTGGACATATTCCTATTAGAAGTTCTGTATTTGAAAAAGAATCTTTCAAAGAACTTCCATACCGAGCAGATTATGCAGAAGCAGCTTTTAATGTTGTAAATGCTCCTCAAATTCCTGCATGGGAAGAAATTAATAATACTCTTTCTGACATGCTTGAATATGCAGTAGCAAACAATCAAGATGCTAAAACAGCTGTTGCAGAAATGGAAAAAACTGTTAACGCTATTTTAGATAGATATTAATTAACAGTACTTGTTGTATAAAGGTGATTGCATGTTCTGCAGTCACCTTTTCATTGTTTATTGAGGAGAAATTGATGATACCCGGAAACAAAGATACAAGAGATGGAATTCTATTTTCGATTCCTTTTTTGGCTGTTTTTTGTATTTTTTTAATATTTCCCATTATTTTTGGGTTTGTAGTTAGTTTTTATGATTATAATGCTTTTTTAGCACGTACATGGATTGGGTTAGAAAATTACATAAATGTATTTACAGATGAAACTTTCTATAGTAGTTTAAAAAATACATTGGTTTTTGTATTACTTTCGACTCCTCTTTTATTAGTAATTGGCTTTTTTATGGCTTTGATTGTTACATCAAAAATGAAAATAAAAAGTGCCGCAGAAAATATGTTTTTTTTACCCTATATGTTATCAATGACTGTTGTAGGTACATTATGGGCATGGATTTTTCAAAAAAGTTATGGAGTACTTAATCACCTTTTAGAAGCCATAAATTTAGAACCAATTTCTTGGCTAACAGAACCAATGCCTGCTATGTGGTCTGTTATTATTGCAACAATTTGGTGGACAGCAGGTTTTAATATGGTGCTGATGTCTGCAGGTATTAAACAGATTTCTTCTGATGTATATGAAGCAGCTAGAATAGATGGAGCCAGCTATTTTCAGCAAACAGTGTTCGTTACAATACCTCTTTTACGCCCAACAATAGCCTTGTGCTTAATTTTGCAAGTTATTGCATCGTTTAATGTTTTTGGGCAAGTATATGTTATGACAGGTGGTGGTCCATATGGATCAACCCAAGTTCTTGTACAGTATATTTATGAATCAGGGTTTAGATATTTTAAAATGGGATATTCGTCTGCAATGGCCTATGTTCTCTTTTTTATTGTAGTAACTGTTTCAATAGTATTAAATAAAGTATTAAAGGAGGATGAATAAAATGAGAAAAACAGCATTACTCCTTCTTGTTGGTATATTATTTATAATTTGGATATTTCCTTTTTATTGGCTATTTGTTACATCTATTCATCTAGAACAAGATGTAATGACCGAAGCACTACAATTGTTTCCAAAAGTTCCTACCTTTGAAAACTATACAGCTGCTTTCGAAAAAACACCAATTTTTACATGGCTAACAAACTCTTTTGTTATCTCTACATTAACGGTTGTATTTACACTTATTCTAGATGCGCCTATCGCATATGCCTTTGCCAGGATTCCATTTAAAGGTAGAAAGGTTCTATTTTGGGTTGTTATGGCAGGAATGATGGTGCCTTTGCAAGTTTTGATAATTCCACTGTATTTGCAGTTTAATACGTATCAGTTAATTAATACTTTTGCTGCAGCAATATTACCTAGATTGGCACTTCCTATCGGAGTTTTTATCTTAAAACAATTTTTTGAAGGATTTCCTGTAGCTTTAGAAGAGGCAGCTTTTATAGATGGTGCTAATAGGTTTACTATTTTTACTACAATAATCTTGCCGCTTGGAAAAACAGCGCTTGTAACGGTAGCAATTATTGCTTTTATTAATACATGGAATGATTTTTTGTGGCCTCTTATTGTCTTAAATGATACAGAAAAATACCCTATTACCGTAGGTATTGCTAATTTTCAAGGAACACATGGTACAGAATATTCATTAATTATGGCAGGTGCGGTTATTGCTTCTTTGCCTCAGTTTGTAATGTATGCAATCTTTAGAAAGAAAATTGTTGCAGGTTTGGCAATGTCCGGAATTAAAGGGTAGAAAAATAAGGCAAGGGTAAAATAGATAAGGCTCCTGTTGGGGAGCCTTTTATGTATAGAAGATTAATATTTTGTATGGATTACTTTAATCCATCATCCAAATTGCTTCGCGAATAACTTCGCTTACGGTTGGGTGTGGGAAAATCATTTCTTTTACTTCAGATACTTTCATTTCTTTTTCGATGAGGGCAGAAGCACCCCAAATGATTTCAGATGCGTAAGCTCCTAAAATATGAATCCCCAAAATGGTACCATCTTTTTTTGAGGCAATCACTTTTACCGTTCCAGGCGCACGAAGCCCATTTTCTGCAATAAATCTACCAGACATAATCATTGGAACAGAAGCCACTTGTACATCAACTCCCTTAGCTCTTGCTTCTTGTTCTGTTAGACCACAGCCTGCAACTTCAGGGTTTGAGTACACAACCCAAGGAATTGCATTATAGAGCATTTTGTTATTGCTTTCTTCTTTTCCATCCAAAAAGGCACAAATATCACTCACCGCAACTTCAGCCATTCTATATGCTGAATGTGCAAGCATGCTTTTTGCATTTATATCCCCTGCAGCCCAAATTCCTGTAATATTGGTTCTCATTTTTTCATCAACTGTTACGGCTTTTTTTTCAGTAGTAATTCCAGCTTCTTCTAGAAGGCAGCTAGATAACTCTGCTTTTCGACCTGTTGCCATAAGAATTGTATTAGCATCTACAGATTCACTTTTTCCATCTTTTGTTTTAAAATGTACAGTACTTCCCTCTATGCTTTCTACCGTGCAACCAAGGTGAAATTCAACGTTTGAAAGAGATTTTCGTAAAATGGCGGCATGGTCTTTGTCCATTGAAGGTGTAATTTCATCCATCATTTCAACAACAGTTACTTTGCTTCCCAGATTTGAAAAAAGACTTGCAAACTCAATTCCAATTACGCCTCCTCCTATTATACAAAGGCTTTCAGGAACATGATTAATACTTAGTAGTGCAGTAGAATCAATGATTGCGGGGTTGTTTTGAGAGCCTTCAATCGTAGGCATAACGGAAACAGAACCTGTTGCAACAAGGATAGCCTTTGTCTCATGTGTATCACCTGTTTCAGCAATTTTTACGTTTTTTGCATCTACTATTTGGCCTGTACCAGTAATAATTTCAATGCCAAGTTTTTTTAATGTTGAACTTACGCCACCAACAAGTGTTTTAACGGTTTTGTCTTTCCAATCCATCATTTCTGTTATGTTAAAACTTATATCTCTTACGTGAACGCCAAACTGGGCTGCTTCTTTTGCATGAATATAGTGTTTTGCTGCATTTAACAATGTTTTAGTTGGTATACAACCAATATTTAAGCACGTACCGCCAATAAACTGTTTTTCAATTAAAAGAACTTTTTTTCCTTTTTGGGCAAGTCTTTCTGCTCCTAAATAGCCAGCAGGGCCTGCTCCTATTACAATAACGTCATACATATGTTGCTCCTAATAAAAAATGACTTTATGAAAAAAGTATACAGGATAAAAGAATAGTTGACAAGTAGATTTTTCTTTTATAAAAAGTCATTTACTTTTTTTACTCTTTTTAATATAATAATAAAAATGTCATAAAAGATATTTGCTAGTCGCTATTCTGTTTTACTGCAAAAATATACTTATAAAAAATAGCATACTGTAGGAGATTTTAGTTTGAGTAATTTTTGGATAGCATTGGGCTTTTTGTCTTATGTTATATATAGTTTTTCTATCCTACAATTTGCTGTAGGGGTTCTCAAATATTCAAAAAAATCTCTTTATATTCTGATACCTATAACCCTTTTTAACGCATGTGCCTTTATGGTTTTATATTTTTATGGTGTACCGTGGTTTTTTCTTTACGTTGTAGGCTATGTTGGTTATTTATTAGAAGTAAAGCTTCTTTCTAAAACAAGTTTTCGTCAAATTTGGTTTATTGCAACTTCGTATATATTAAGCATGATTTCTTTTCACCTTATAACGCTATTAATTATTGGTATAATTTTTAGAATGCCACTGCAGGATATATACAAACAGACAAATATTTTTTCAAACGGTACTATTTAGTTGTGTGTGTCTTTCTATTGTAGCAAGGCTTTCAGAAAAATATATTCCCAAAAAAAAGTTTATAGAAATTTCAACAGCAAAAATTTATTCAGAAATAATGGCATTTCAGTCGACCTTTTTATTTGCAGCAGTATGTATTGAGTCTTGGTTTCTTATGCACTTGGATTTTAATCTTATTTTTAATATTTCAGCGCTGGCTACTATTTTCTTTGTGTTAACAATGTTTTATTGTTTGTTTTATTTTAATGCTCATATTACTGTTCTTCATCCATATAAAAGAAAGGCAGATGAAGCCAAAACGTTGCATGGAAAAGTAATGAAAAGGAAAATGGCAGCAGAATATAAGCTGTATAGCGATGACTTAACAAAATTATATAACAAACGCTTTATTCATAAAAAAATAGATGAATTGTGTGAAGCTGTAGATATTGATTTTGCTGTGGCGTACGCAGATCTTGTTGCATTAAAGCATGTTAATGATACGTATGGACACAAGGTTGGAGACCGATATATTATTAGTGTTGCAAAGGCTTTGCAAAAAGCTATAAGAGAAGAAGATTTTTCTGCCAGAGTTGGTGGCGATGAGTTTGTAATTATTTTAACTTCTGTATCCAGTGTTGAAATGGAACAAGTTATTAAAAGAATAAAAGAGACAATTAGAAGAATTGATGAAAAAGAAAGTTTTACTGTTCATGCAAATTTAGGATATATGTGTTTTGAGTCTCGAGATAAATATTCCAGAGTAGAAGTTTTAGAAAAGGTTGATTTGCTTATGAAACATGATAAAAAAGCCTTTTATGAAAGGGAGGCTCTCTAGTATGAATATGTTGGCATTAACCTATATTTTGTATGCTATGTACATTATTTTTGTTTTTTATTACTTCGCTAGAATTTATGGCGTTCCAATGATTAGTAAAATTCGACTTCCCTTTGTAATACTTATTAATACTTTTTTGGTATATGTACCAATTCATATTACTGACTTTAATGCTGAATGGCTTATGATGATTATATATTTTGTTGTATTAGGATTGCAAATTGCATTAACATATAAGCAAACATTTGTACAAACTATTGCAGCTGTGTTATGTTTTACAATAAACTATTTTGGTGTAAGAGTACTTCTTATAGGGATATTTGCATACAATTCAGGACAACAAGTTCCCGAAATGCTATCTGTTTTAGATAATCGAATAAAAATTACGGCCATTACATTTTTAATTTTAGCACCATACATTCTTGTAAGTAGTAGAATTCTAATTTCAAAAGTAGTGCGGTTTTTATTTGCAGATATTGCTAGTTTAAAACTATGTTGTGTTCTGTTAGGAACAGTAACTATTAGTCAATTTTTGGCACTTCCAACTTTATCTTTAAGAACAAAAGAACCATGTCTAAATAGTATGTTTCAAATAAAAATTAGTGTTGTTGCCTTAGTTGCTTTTGTGCTTATTATGACTATTGTGTTTATTTATTCAAAATTAAAACAAGCCTCTATTACGTATGAATCTACTTTTGCAAAAATAAAAACAGATAACTCTACCATTACAGAACTTGAAGCAGAAGCAAAAACTGACTTTTTTACCGGTTTTTATGTGCGAAGTATAGCTGTAAATAAATTACAAGAATTTTTAAATGCAAGGACGTATTGTTATCTTGTATACCTTGATCTTGATGGTTTAAAGCATGTTAATGATACATTCGGTCATGAAGAAGGTGACTGGTACATAAAAACTGTTGCAAAAGAGATAAAACGTTCTTTTTCTCAAGATACTATTGCAAGAATTGGAGGGGATGAGTTTTTAATTATTGGGAACTTTCAAGACCCATTAACAATTACACAAAAAGTTGAACAATGTTATAAGAATATTTTAAGTCTTTCAAATGCACATGATAAAAATTATGAAACATCAATTAGCTATGGAATTACAGAAGTAGATAGTGGAAATATTCTTCTTTGTGAAGAGTTAATTGATCTCACTGATGATAAAATGTACTCATTTAAAAAGGCTCGAAACAAAGAGAGAAAAGCTCGAAAATAAAGGTTTAGAGGGTTTACAATGTCAAGGGTATAGTAGTATACTAGCTAGGTAAAACATTCTGGATTTTAAAAACATCTTTTAAATCCATACTAAAGGAAAAAAGAGGTTTGGGTGAGTATTAATATTTGGATAGTAATAGGTATCTCTATTTATTTGATACATAGCTATTTTATTTTCAATTTTGCATTCCCCTTGCTAAAATACCCAACAAAAAGGATCTTTGTCTTTGTTCTAATCCCTATAATTAATACCGTTGTTTTTACAATAGCATATTTTCTTGGATTTTCTTTTGTTGCGTTATACGGACTTTCGTATGGTATGTATATGCTCTTTTTTAAGTTTTCTTCAAAGGCTCCTTTTAGACAAATTTTATTTGGAGCCTCCAGTTATTTGATAAACCTATCTTCTGTTCACTTTTTTGTAATTCTTTGTACCGGAGCTCTTTTTGAATTATCTATAGCTTCAATTTTTTCAAGTACAACCTTGTTTTTTGGAACGATAGCTGTTTCATATACCTTGCTCATTGGTGTGTTGGAACTTGCAAAGCGTTATTTATCGGCAAAAAGACTACAAGCTGTTTCAACGGCAAGCGGATATTCTGAAATTATGGGAATTAGTTCTACAATATTAATGGGAATAATTCTTCTTGATTCTTGGATATTAATAAACAGCAGTTTTAGTGTGTCTTTTTTCGTTGCCTCTATTACTACTATAGTTTTTGTTTTAGTAATGTATTATTGCTTATTTTTTGTTAATACGTATATTCTTATTCTTCATCCATATAAACGAAAAGCCGATGAAGCCGTTTCTTTAAGAGGAAAAGTTCACGAAAAAAAGGTTGCAGCAGAGTATAAATTGTATACAGATGACTTAACACACCTCTATAATAAACGTTTTATTTATCATAAACTTGATGAGCTTTGTGAAAATGAAGAGAGTCATTTTGCTATTATTTATGCAGATCTTGCAGCATTAAAATCGGTAAATGATACTTTTGGACATAAAACCGGTGATCGCTATATTTTATCGGTTTCCCATGCGTTTCAAAAAGCAGTGCGTGAAGAAGATTTTTGTGCCAGAGTAGGTGGAGATGAATTTATAGTTGTTTTACCCGATGTATCTGATGAAATTTTAGACTCCGTAGTTTTACGTATTCAGCAATATATTAAAGCGAAAAATAATAAGGAATCTTATACTGTTCATGCAAACTTAGGCTTTAAGAGCTTTGACCAAAAAAAGCATAAACACTCTCGAACAGAAGTATTAGAAATAGTAGATGCCCTTATGAAGCAAGATAAACAAAATTATTATTCCAATGGGGGTGTGTAAAAATGCAACTTATGTATCCTCTTTTATGCATATTGTATATAGCATATGTTATAGCCGTTTTTAATTTTTTGTCAAAGCTTTTTGGTGCTCCAATGATAAAAAAACGACATCTTTTTTTAGTGTTAATTATTAATAGTTATATAGTATATGTACCCATTTTTTTAACACTTTTTCAATATGGATGGTTGCTTTGGATTTCTTATTTTTGCATACTTGGGCTTGAAATAGTGCTTTTATTTAAGAAAAACCGCTTGCTTTCTTTTGCTATGATTTTAGGATTTGTCTTAAATTTTTTTGCTACCCTAACACTTTTTATTGGTTTACATTCGCTTCGTTTAAATATACAAGTTGTAGATATGCTTGCAAATCAACAGCATAGAATTATTATAACAACACTTACTTTTCTTTTATTAGTACCATATAATTTTATTGGCAGCAAATTAATCTCTTCCAAAATAGTAAGCTATATTGATTCAAATAAAACAAGCTTAAAAATGGCAAGTATTTTGTTGGGATCTGTGTGTTTAATTCAATTAATTTCAATTCCTACTCTTTATGTACAAACAGACACCATACGGTTTAATGCCATATATCAAATTAGGACAGGATTATTAGCGCTTTTTAGTTTTATTGTAATTATGGTACTAGTATATATTTATGCAAGACTTAAAGAGGCCTCAGAAACATATGTGGATACTACTGCTGAAATTGCAAGTGAAAATGTAACTATAACAAAGATTGAAACAGAAGCAAAAACTGATTTTTTTACAGGCTTTTATGTAAAAAGTATTGCAGAAAACAAACTTCAATCATATGTACATAAGAAAAAATTTTGCTATATTGTATATCTAGATATGGATGGTTTAAAAATAGTAAATGATACTTTTGGTCATGAGGAAGGAGACTGGTACATAAAAACTGTTTCAAAATGTATTAGAGATGCCTTTAAAGGAGATACCATTGCTCGGATAGGAGGAGATGAGTTTTTAGTTGTTGGTAATATAACCACTGGTGCGCCAATTACAAAAAAAGTAAAAGACTGTTATGAAAATGTTCTAAAACTTAAAGGTCAAAACAAAAAACCGTATGAAACTTCTCTTAGCTATGGTATTGTTGAGGTAGCAACCTCTAATGAACTTTCTGTGAACGATTTAATAGATTTAGCAGATGAAAAAATGTATATTTTTAAGAAAGCTCGACACAAAGAAAGAACATCGAGAAAATAACGCTACTCATTTTCCCATACATGGATTTTTAAATTTACACATCCATTTTCTTTAAAAGTTATCCCTTCTTGTATTAACATCACCTTTTGTTCATCCCATCCGGGAGCACATCGTCCTTGCGCATTTACCACTCTATGGCAAGGAAACTCACCGTAATATGAACTATTAGAGCACGCTTTTCCCACATGACGTGAGTTTTTGGGGTACCCCATAAGGTTTGCAATTTGCCCATATGTTGCAACCTTTCCGTAGGGAATTTCTTCTACAATTGCAAGGGCGAGTTCGTCAAAGTCATCTTTCATTTACCCAATTATACCACAAAAACCTCACAAAATCTATTGTCGACTTTTCCCCTTTTTGATATACTAACAAAACCAAAAACAGTGGGAGAAAAGCATGTTACAAGTTTCAAATTATGCAGTTATGAATATAGAAAATGCCATGAGGGGAGCCAGAAACCCTATGAGTAGTTGGGATCGCTCAGATAGCTACTACGATGACAAAGGAAATTACGTTCTTGGTGAAAAAGACTTAGACCTTGCAGGCCGCCTTTGTAAATCTGGAAGTGACCACCGCAAGTTTATTAGGCAGATTTTTGTTTCTGTTGATATTAATGCACCAATGTATTGGTGGAAAGAATATGATACCTATAAAGTTTCTACCGTTGCAAACTCTACAAGTACCATGCATAAAATACACTCAAAGCCGTTTAGCATGGATGATTTTAGCACAGACAAAATGAGTGAAAACGCAAAGGTTCAAATGCAAAGTCTTATTGAGTTTTTAGAAAAAGCACGCCTTTCTTTTGTAGAAACAAAAGAAAAGTCACATTGGCACGACATGATTCAACTTTTACCGTCAAGCTATAATCAGCTTCGCACCTGCACCATGAATTATGAAACACTTATAAATATTTACTATTCCAGAAAAAATCATAAGCTAAACGAATGGCATACTTTTTGTGAATGGATTGAAAGTCTTCCATATGCGAAAAACCTTATTACAGGAATTTACGATAAATAAATCATTTTAAGACTTTATAATTACTTCTTTCTCATTATTATGAAAAGGAAAAATAGTTTTAAATGAGTTTCTTGTAATGAGACTTTCGATGTCTTTTTCATTTGGATGATGGGGATATGAAAGTTTTATTGCAATACCCTCTTTGTACCAGGATTCTAATATTGTGTCTTTTTTAATTCGGCCAACGAGTATAATTTTAGTATTATGAATAATTGAATTTATAAAATCAATATTGTCTTGTTTTTCGATATGCTGGTCGCCAAGAAGGAACACATTCCACTCATTATTGGTTTTTCTGGTATTTAAAGTTTTATTAAGTGTTTCTAATGCCTTTTCTTTAAAGTATTGACTAAAATTTAATGCTCTGGTTGTATTATTAAAAAAATCGTCATCCCACATAATAGAAATATTCTTAGCTTGAGTTTTTAACTGATAAAGTATTTCTATGCCAAAGCCATATTTTTGCACAGGAATTAAAACTTTTTTTCCTTTATTAACATTATCCATTATAGTTGAAAGAAAAATATCTCTTCTTTCTTGGGCACAAAAGGGGTTTGCTTTGTGAGCAAGATCTATAACCGCGATGTCATCATTTTCATTATAAGTATCGCATATGTGTGCTAATGTATCTTCTTGGTAATCACCGCTAAAAAAATAAGTTTTATTATCAAAACTGATACGAAACCAAAGAGATCCTACACAATGACCGCTCGAGCCATATTCAATTTGAATAGTGCTATCTAATGAAAGTGATCCTTTATGGTAGTCTAAAAGTTTGCAGTTTTCATATGTTATGCCAGTAAGTTCATAGGTTGCGCTTGAAGTAATTACAGTTCCAGCAAAGCCATTTTTAATAAAATGGTGTAAGGCTCCACAATGGTCTTTATGGCAATGTGTAATAAAAATGTGTGAAACTTTTTTTAAGATATCAGTGTCAATCTCTGGGTATGGATTTGGGGCTGAATCCATAATACCACAATCAATCATCACATATCCATTAGAATGTTCGATTAAAAAACAGCTTCTGCCATGTTCTCCATAACCACCTTTAAAAATAAGCTTATTCGCTGTCATAAGCGTATAGATCCTCCTTGTTTATGGTTACAAAACCTTTTTTTTGTGAAGGTAGTTGGGATTCATGGAGAAAGGTAAATACCTCATTTTTTTCTGTTTTTGCCTTTATTCTGTAGCAATTTCCTTCAAATGTTGAAATAAGTATTTCAACTGATATAGAATTTTTTGTTTTGCTTTCTGTGAATTTTGCACTTTCAGGCCTGAATCGTAGTTGTACTACATCATTTTTTTTTGCTGTATTTATAAAAGATTTACATTCAATAACATTATTTCCTAATGTTACACTTGTGTATTCAGATAATTCAGATGTTATGGTTGCCGATATTTTATTTCCTGCTCCCAAAAGGCCTGCAACAATAGTTGTTTGTGGTGATATATAGCAATTTATGGGGGTGTCTATTTGATCAATTTCGCCTTGGTTCATAATAATAATTCTATCTGCCATTGCAAAGGCTTCGGATGGATCATGTGTAACGTGAAAGACTGTTGTTCCAAGTTGCTTAAAAAGATATGCCATTTCTGTGCGCATTTCCACCCGTAGTTGAATGTCTAAATTGCAAAGAGGTTCATCTAATAATACAATAGAAGGTTTTGTTATTAAGGCTCGAGCTATGGCTACTCGTTGCTGTTGTCCTCCAGAAAGCTCTGCTGGATAGCGATTACTTAATCCATTTAAATGAAGCAGATTTTCTACTTCGTTTAATCGTTCTTGCATTTCATGAGATGAAAGTTTTTTAATTTTTAACCCATATAAAATATTATCACAAACTTTCATATGTGGCCAAAGAGCAAAGTCTTGAAAAACCATGTTTATATCTCGTTTTTCTGTAGGAACTTCAACTTTTGTGTCCGATACTATTTTATCCCTAATAAAGATTTTTCCTTCGTCAAGGGGTAAAATTCCTGAAATAATTCTAAGAAGTGTAGACTTTCCACAACCGGAAGGACCTAATACGCTTATAATTTCGCCTTCTTGTATGTTTAAACTTATATTTTTTAAGACTTTTGTTTTGCCAAAGCTTTTTGACAAATTTTCTATTTTTAATAATGTATTCATTCAATAGTCCTTTATGAATCACTTTTAAGCTTATGCTTTCTATTAAATCTGTTTAAGATAAACTCAAGCATAAGCATAATTGTAACAATTAGCGTTGCACCCAAAATTGTAGCTGCAGCGGAATATCCAAAATCTAAATTATTATATGCGGTGTTAATATAAACCGGTAATGTGCTAAAGTTTGGAGGATAGAGTATTGTTGTAATTGCAAGGTTAAAAACACTTCCTCCAAAAGCTACCAAAATAGCTGAAACAGTTGATCCATGAAGAAGAGGTAAAAGAATGGTGCGTATTCTATGAATCATTCCTGCTCCTTGTACCTGAGCTGCAAGCATTAAGTCTGCAGGAATTTTAGCCATGCCAGCAACTAAAACTCTGTTGGTAAGAGGAATAGAAACGGCAACACTTGCTAAAATTAATATTGACGGTTTTCCATATAAATTTAAACCTATGTTACTTAACCATCGCTGATTCCATACAAAAATATAACCAATTCCAAAAATAATGCCAGGAACAGACATTGCGATTAGAGTAATGGCATCAATAATTTTTTTTCCTTTGTAGCGTGAGTAACTTAGGGTATAAGAAACAAAAAAACCAATAAAAATACCTATCAATGCACTGGTTGCAGCAATTATAAGAGAATTTTGAAGACCTGCTAATAGGGCATTGCTTGTTGTTAATACATCTATATAGTTGTCAAGTGTAAATGAAAATCTTTGTATACTTATTGAGCTTGAAAATGACATAATAAAATTAGATCCTACTGATATACCAAGGCTAATTATTATAAAGAGAATTACAAAAACCGAAAGTATGACCTCTTTAAGTTTGCTTAGTTTTTTAGGAACAACCCTTACAGCATCATGTCCTAAAAAGTCAAATTTGCGTCTTCCCACTGCAAGATTTTGAATAAGCATTGCAATCATTATCATTGAAATTAAATAAAATGACAAAACTCCTGCCATATCAAAACGTGCAGGAGATGTGCGCACAGCACTAAAAATAGAATAAGGCAAAGTCGGAAATGGAAAAACAGCTGTTATTGTTGATGACATTCCATAGTCACCGATAGTGTCCATAAAGATGAGCATTGCAGCAGATAAAAAAGCAGGAATACATAATGGGCCTTGTACAGTAAACCAAATTCTAATAGGTGAAGCACCATTCATTCGAGCAGCTTGAATAAGAGAATCAGGATACCACTCAAGCACATTTTTTACCGTAAGATATGCAAGGGGAAACTTACATAAGCTCATAACAAAAACCAATCCTGGAAAACTAAAAATAAATTCATTTAGACCAGAAATGCCTAACCACTCTTTTGCTATACCATTTCCTGATGCAAAATAAACCCATCCTTGAGCTAATAAAAATGAAGGAACAATCATAATTATCCATGCACATAAATCGAGAGCTTTTCTGCAGGGAAAAATAAATTTAACTCTGATATATGCAAGGACTGTTGCAAGAGAAATACCAAAAAAAGTTGTTGCTAAGCCTAGTGATAGTGAATTTTTGAAAGAATTTTTCCAAAGTGGTTTTTCAAAAACGCCCAATAATTGGGAAAGATTTTTTAAATTAAAGTTTTCTAATATTAAGTTAGGACACACTATTTGAAAAAGCACTGCTGCCATGGGCAGCAGTACTAAGATAGTAAGTGTCATAAGTAAAATATTGCCTAAAATATTTTCCTTTGACCTCATAGGCGCTCTTTATTGTGCAGACATGTCTGCGAACCAAGCTTTAATTTCTGCTTCGTTATCAGATGCCCATTTTGCTTCTGCATAATCTAAAGTTGCCCCATCATCTTTTCTCATTTGGTTCATTTCTACGCCTTTTACGCTAGGTTCAAAAAGCCCTTCATCACCAAGGTCTACTAATCCTTGTTGTGTTTTTGTAGAAAGTAAAAAGTTAACAAACTCTTTTGCAATTTCTTCTTTTTTTGTTGAAGAGCTAATTGCTGCAACACGAACAGATGCAGGAGCTCCTTTTGATGGCCAAATAATTGCTACCGGTTCACCATTTTTTACCATATCATATGAATTAGTTTCTTGAAGAAGAGCAACATCAATTTCACCGCTTGCTAGAGCTTGAACTACTTGAGGATTTTTTGGATATACCTTAAGCCCATCTTCAAAAAGTTCCGTAAAATATTTTTTTCCATTTTCTAAACCAAGTTCATACATAAAGTATGCAGCTAAAGGATAAGCAGGAGCTGCAACACCAGGATCAGCCATACCCACTTTGTAATCACCTGTTGCTAAATCAAAAATATTTGATGGAGCAGTTGCATCTGTATAAATATCTGTTCTGTAAATTAAAACACCTGCAGAGTGGGCTCCAGTAGGGTAATACCCTTTATCAGCTGGAACAATTTCTTTTGCAAAATCTGTTAAATTTTTAGCATTTTCAGGGGTCCAATTTGTTAATAACTCATCATTTTCCATCATTCCATGGATGCTTGGCATCATGTCTGCCCATACAACATCCCATTGAGGATTTCCTCTTTCAGCGGCAATGCGTGACATTGTTTCTGCCCCGTTTCCAACTACAATATTTAATTTGTAGCCTGTTTCTGCCTCGAACATTTCGCCAATAACAGCATCAAAATCATTTAAGTATACTGTAAGTGTTTTGTCATCTGTTGGTGCAGATGTTGTTTCTGTTGTACCAAATGCAAATGTCATTGTGGTAATCATAGTTCCTAAAAGTACAAATAGAATAGCTTTTTTCATTGTATAGCCTCCAAGTTTTTTTATATAATAATGCTATCATAGGCTATATAATGAGTCAATGAAATAACTACTGTCTAGTGTAAAGCTTACGTAAAATTAAGGTAAAGTTTTGTTGTTACACAAAAAAAGCGAACCTTTCATTACGATAGGTTCGCTTTTCTACTTTTTGGAAATAATTAAAATCTATATGAAATACCTGCACTAAAGCCTGCCCACATGTCTAAGTGAGTTGAACTTCCTTCATGGTTCCACACAGACCAAGGAGCACGAGAAGATGTAAAACTTCCGGTTTTATTGTCTTTGTTTCTAATTTCTAAATTTAATGTTGGACCTGCAAAGATATTTAATCCACCAACAAGGGTTTTACTTGTTAATAGCTTTATCTGACTAATTGAATGAAAAATCGAATTGAGTTCTGCATCCCTTGAAAAAGAATAATAAATACCTTCAATTTGGTTGCTCCATCCATTGTTCCAATTTAATTGTGTACCAAGACCTAACCCTGCAGCATATTCGAAGTCATAGTTAAGAAAGTATGCTCCGCTTGAAAAAATAGTATAGAGGTTATCTTTTCCGAGTTTAAAAGAAATAATAGCATTTAAAAATTCGGAAGTAGAAATTTCAAGTTCTTGTTTTCCGTCTTTTTCAACAACATTGATAAGTCCAATTTGTATACCATCAATTTCTGTAGCATAATTGATTAGACCGATTTGCACCCCTTTTACTGAAGAGGCAAAATTTAATGTAGAAGAGGCTTGAACACCATAGATGTTATCTGCAAGATTTACCGCACCTGACATTTGAGCTCCTGTTACAGAACCTGTAACATTCATCGCGCCAGCTCCCTGAAAACCTTTTGTTTCTTCATTGATATTTAGTATCCCTGCAAGTTGAGCTCCTTTTACATAGCTGCTTAAATTGAGTATACCTGCACTTTGGACTCCTGTTACTTCTCTACTTAAGTTTCCAAGGCCTGCAAATTGAAC